>DATHUU010000077.1:0-8199 GCA_035461925.1 Ilumatobacter sp. | reverse complement strand
TTCATCCTCATGTCCGACACGCTCGGCGTGTCGACGCTGGTCGAGATGATCAACTACTCGCCGACCGAAGGGACCACCGAGAACACGGTGCTCGGACCGTTCTACGCACCGGGTTCGCCCGACCGCGCCAAGGGCGAATCGATGCTCGACGACGAGGACGCGGGCGACAAGGTCGTGGTTCGTGGCCGCATCACCGACCCCGACGGCCATCCGCTCGCCGGTGTCGTGCTCGACTGCTGGCAGAGCAACACCGACGGCTTCTACACGGTCCAACAGATCGACGGTCAGAGCGAGTTCAACCTGCGTGGCGTCTACCGCACCGACGAGGACGGCGAGTACGAGATCCGCACGGTCCGGCCGGGCAAGTACCCGATCCCCCACGACGGCCCGGTGGGTGCGCTGCTGAAGGCGAACAACCGCGGCTGGATGCGGCCGGGACACCTCCACACGTGGGTGAAGCACCCGGGCTACAAGGAGCTCATCACCCACATCTTCGACCGCCAGAGCGATCACCTCTACGACGATGCGGTGTTCGGCGTGCGCGAGAGCCTGATCGTCGACTTCACGCCCGACGACGACGGCGAGCTCAGCGCCACCTTCGACTTCGTCCTCGACCCTGCCTGACCTCCTCGTTCTGGGGGCGCGTCAGCGGGGCCAGGTGTCGTCGGCGACGAAGGCCATGACCCGGTCGACGTACGGCTGGCGGTCGTACACGCCGTAGAGGGCCATCCTCATGCGGACCGGGTCGCCGAAGAAGAAGTTCTCGTAGTGGGCCTGTCGCCCACCGAACCCGCTGATCGTCATGTCCCACGCCAGACGCATGAGCCGGACGCGGGTCTCGGCGTCACCACCCGCCGATGCCAGGTACTTCCCGATCTTCGGGCCCATCGGTCCGTCGAGGTCGGCGCCGGTCGGGATCATGATGAGCCCGCTCGAGGTGACGAGCCGGAGGATCTCGACGAGGCGCTGGTACATCGTCGGGTAGTAGTTCCGGGCGGCATCGAGCGGACCGCGCAGCGGCGTCATCACGCCGTACTCGTTCTTCGTCGCGCCGGCCTCGGAGGCCAACTTCAGCGACTTCATGATCTCGAGCACGATGATCGTCTCGGCGATCATCTCCTGGACGTGCTGCTTGCCGCCTGATCCGGTCATGTCGACGCAGGCCTGCATCGTGCCGAGGATCGCCTCGGTCTTCGCGATCTTCAGGTTCACGACCTGGTGCGCCATGTGCAGCACCGCGCCGGTGTTGCCGTACGCGCCGTTGGCGAGCTCGACGTCGTTCATGAGGAACACCCGCTCCCACGGCACGAGCACGTCGTCGAAGAAGACCATCGCGTCCATCTCGTCGAACCGCGACCCGAGGGGATGGTCGCGGTGCGAGCTGCCACGGTCGAGCGGCTCGCGGCACTGGAAGACCAGACCGTCGGTGTCGTTCGGGATCGCGAACGCCATCGCGTAGGGAACCATGTCGTCGCCGCGCTGGAGCACCGTCGACGGGAAGATGAGGATCTCGTCCGAGATCGGGAGGGTCGCGAGCATGCGGGCGCCGCGCACGATGATCCCGTCACTCGTCTCCCGGACGACGCCGAGCGCCGTGAACGGGTCGTCGAGCTCGGAGTCGCGCTTGGAGCGGTCGACCTGGGGGTTGGTGAGCGCGTGGGTCAGCGCCAGGTCGTTCTCGCGGACGAGCTCGAAGTAGTTGGCCATGTTGCGGCCGAACTCCGGGCGGCACTGCGCGAAGTACTCGCCGGCCATGCCCGCCGCCATCACGTTGACGTTCAGGTAGTCGGGTGCGCGGCCCATGAAGCCGAGGTGGGCGTCGGCCCAGACCTGGTGCATCGCGGAGCGCCGCTCGAGATCTTCACGAGTCTCGGGGACGATGAAGCTCATGCCGACCCGGTCGCCGGAGCTCGGCGACTCGAACGTCATCGTGTCGAGGAGATCGGGCCGGTGCTGGAGGTCGTAGAGCGCGGCGAGCGACGCGGCTCCGTTCGCGGTGGTGGGGTGGGTGGTGGGATCGGTGATCCGTTCCCCGTCGACCCAGAGGTTCGGCGGGTTCTTCTGCAATCGGGTCAACACGTCGTGCGCGGTGCGAGCGGCCATTGCGACAGGTAATCAAAGGTTGTACTATCGTGTCAATGGCGAATGTGTCGACGGTCACCCCCATCTCCCCGTCCGAGTCTCCGGATCTGGCGCTGGCCTTCGTCGACCGCGCCGTCGCCGAGACCGCCTCCCGACTCCCCGAGATCGACCGGCAGGCGATGGCGATGGTGCTCCTCCTCCACCGCGTCACCAACGCCGTCGTCTACGACCTGGAATCGACGGTGCACCGCCCGGCCGGTTGGAGCTGGTCGGCGTTCCGCGCCGTCTTCACGCTCTGGATCAGCGGTCCGCTCGAGCCGAGCCGGCTCGCCGAGTCGAGCGGCATGAGCCGACAGGCCGTGTCAGCACTCGCGAAGACCCTCGAGCAGGACGGCTTCGTCGAGCGGCGCGCCGCGCCGCACGATGCGCGCTCGATCGTGCTCTCGCTGACCGACACCGGTGCCGATCGCATCGAGCGGCTCTTCATCGATCACAATCGGCGAGAGTGCGAGTGGGCCGGGGCGCTCGATCCGGACGAGCGTGCCACCCTGACCCACCTGCTCACCAAGCTCGCGGGTGCCGCCCAGGCCCCGTGGGTCAACCACCGCTACTAGACGTCCGAGGAGAGACCGATGACCGATCCCACCCCACCCGACATCGTGCGGTCCGCCTACGTCGACCTCGTCGTCACCGACCTCCGACGCGCTCGCGCGTGGTGGGTCGACGTCATCGGGTTCCACGTCGAACACGAGGAGCCGGACGCGCTGTACCTGCGCGGCTACGAGGAGTTCGTGCACCACTCGGTCGTGCTGCGATCGGGTGCCGCCCCGGCGTGCGAGCGGATCGGGTTCCGGGTCCGGACGGCCGACGACCTCGACCGGGCCGAGCGGTTCTACGCGGCGCGCGGTTGCCCCGTCCGCCGCGTGCCGGCCGGCACCACACCGGGGTTCGGCGAGGCCGTCCGCACGGTCGACCCGCTCGGCTTCCCGATCGAGCTCGTGCACCAGATGGAGCGCGTCGAGCCGCTCGTGCAGCGCTACGACCTCCGCCACGGGGCGAGCATCAACCGGCTCGACCATGTGAACATCGCGACCCCGAACGTGCCCGTCGCCCATCAGCTCTACGACGACCTCGGCTTCGGGCTGTCGGAGACGATCGAGGACCTGCAGACCGGCACGTTGTACGCGGCGTGGATGTTCCGCAAGCAGACCGTGCACGACATGGCGTTCACGCTCGGCCGCGGCCCGATGCTCCACCACATCGCCTTCGCCGTTCCGGAGTCCCGGGACGTGCTGAGCCTGTGCGATCAGCTCGGCGCCCGCGACATGGCCCGCCACATCGAGCGCGGGCCCGGCCGCCACGGCGTGTCGAACGCCTTCTACCTGTACCTGCGCGACGACGACGGGCACCGGATCGAGATCTACACGACCGACTACTTCACCGGTGATCCCGACCACGAACCGATCCGTTGGGACGTCCACGACGAGCGCCGCCGCGACTTCTGGGCGAACGCGATCGTGCCCGGCTGGTACGAGGGGTCGGTCGGTGTGCTCGACCTCGACGGCGAGCCGGTCCCGACCCGGGCGCAGGAGGAGGCCACGACCGAGAAGGAAGCCGCCGGCCCGCGCGTGAAGGTCGGTGCCGACGGGCTCGGGATCGTCGTCGAGAACTGACCGCGTCGACGCAGCGTCGCGGCGACGTCCCGCGGCAAGGCGGAGCCCCGTCGTCCGACCGACGGCGTTCGGTCATAAGGTGTGGGAGCACCCGGCGCACACTCGAAGGACATCATGACCAAGAACACCAACTTCACGTTCGGCGACGTCGGCCTCGTGTCGCTCCAGGCGTGCGAGGCACCGATCGTGATCACGTCCGCCGAGGTCGACGAGCGCCTCGCCCCGTTCTACGAGCGCACCGACGGCAAGCCCGGTCTGCTCGAGGCGCTCGCCGGCATCCGCGAGCGGCGACAGTGGCCGGAAGGCGTCTCGTTCACCGATGCCGCCGCGATGGCCGGGGAACGGGCGCTCGAGGCGGCCGGCATCGACCGGGCCCGGATCGGGCTCCTCGTCGACACGAGCGTGTGCCGGGCGCGGCTCGAGCCGTCGAGTGCGGTCACGGTCCACGACGCCCTCGGGCTCCCTTCGACGTGTCTCAACTTCGATCTCGTCAACGCGTGCCTCGGGTTCATGAACGCGATGCACATCGCCGGCGTGATGATCGACGCCGGCCAGATCGACTACGCGCTGATCGTCGACGGCGAGGGCACCCGGGAGATCTACGACAACACGATCAACTTCCTCAACGAGCACGGCGAGGGACTGCCCGACATCATCGCGAACTTCGCGTCGCTCACCCTCGGCTCGGGCTCCGTCGCTGCCGTGATCGGCCGCCACTCCGACAACCCGGGCAGCCACCAGCTGGTCCGCGGGTTCTTCCACGCCGCGACCCAGCACCACCAGCTCTGCATCGGGTCGCTCGAGCGGATGACGACCGACACGCGCGGGCTCCTCGACGCCGGCACCGAGCTCGCCAAGATCGCCTGGGACGATGCCGGCGCCGGCGACACGTGGGGCGGCCGCGATCGCTACATCTTCCACCAGGTCTCCGAGGTGCACACCAACGCGATGCTCGACGTGCTCGGCATCGACGCCGACCGGGTGCCGAAGATCTTCCCGACGCACGGCAACATCGGCCCGGCTGCGGTTCCGATCACCCTCGCCTCGGTCGCCGACACGCTCACGCCCGGCGACAGCGTGCTCTGCATGGGCATCGGCTCCGGCCTGAACGCCGGCGTCATCGAGCTCCGCTGGTGACGGTGATCGGGTGACCGGCCCGGCAGACGGCGCGGCGCGACTCCCACCGGTCGGGCTGGCCGGACTCGACCCGGCCTGGTCCCGCCTCGTGCGCGTGCCGGGCGTCGACGGTGTCGGTCGCACCTTCCACGTGCTCGACCGCACCGGCGGCAACGCCGACGAGGCTCGGGTCACGCTGCTCTGCGTGCACGGCAACCCGACGTGGTCGTACCTGTTCCGCGACCTGGTCGCCCGGGCACCCGGGGCGGTTCGGGTCGTCGCGCTCGACCAGCTCGACATGGGGTTCTCCGAGCGGAGCGGACGGATTCGCCGCCTCGCCGCCCGCGTCGACGACCTCGACGCGCTGACCGACGAGCTCGGGATCACGGGGCCGGTCGTCACCGTCGCCCACGACTGGGGTGGGCCGATCTCGCTCGGCTGGGCGCTGCGACATCGCGACCAACTCGCCGGTGTGGTGCTCATGAACACCGCCGTCCATCAGCCGGAAGGGGCCTCGGCGCCGAGCCTGATCCGGCTCGCGCGGTCGCGACCGGTGCTCCACAACGTGACGGTGCGGACCGACACCTTCATCCGTGGCGCGCTCCGGCTGTCGAACCCACAGCCGCCCGCCGAGGTGCGGGACGGGTTCCTCGCCCCGTACCGCACCGCGGAGCGACGGGCTGCGATCGCCGACTTCGTCGCCGACATCCCGCTCGAGCCCGACCATCCCAGCGCGGCGACCCTCGACGCGATCGCGGCCGGAATGGCCGACCTCGCCGACGTCCCGGCCCTCCTGGTGTGGGGCGCGGCCGACCGGGTGTTCTCCGATCTCTATCTCCACGACCTCGAGCGGCGGCTCCCCCACGCGGACGTGCACCGCCACCCGGGCGCCTCACACCTCGTGTCGGAGGACGTCGACGCCTTCGCGGCGGTGATCGACTGGGTCGGCTCACTGCCTGACGAAGCCGGGCCGGCACCGGCCGGCGCGCCGCGCGCATCCACCCTGGTCGACACGCACGGCGAGCTCGGCGCTCGGCTCGCCGTGGCCGAGACGTCCGATGATGCGCCCCGGGTCGACTTCACCGGGTTCGCCGAGCTCGTCGACACCACCGCACGCGGCCTCGCCGATGCCGGGGTCCGCGCGGGTGAGCGCGTCGCGTTGATGGTACCGCCCGGCATCGACCTCGCGGTCGCGCTCTTCGCGTGTTGGCAGGCCGGTGCCGTGATCGTGCTGATCGACTCGGGGCTCGGGCCGCGCGGCATGAGCGCGGCGATCCGGTCGGCGAACCCCGACCACGTGATCGGCATCCCGAAGGCGCTCGTCGCGGCGCGCGCCCTGCGTTGGCCGGGGAGGCCGATCTGCACCGTCGATCTCGACGAGCCTCGCCGCCGGGCGCTCGGGGTCGTGGGCACGCTCCCGTCACTGCGTCGATCGACGGGCGAGCTGCCGGCACCATCATCACCGGGACCATCATCACCGGCACGAGCACCGTCGATCGACGACGTCGCTGCGGTCGTCTTCACCTCCGGGGCGACCGGACCGTCGAAGGGCGTGGTCTACACGCACGGGCAACTCGAGGCCCAGCGCGACGCGCTCGTCGATCTGTACGGCATCACCCACGACGATCGGCTCGTCGCCGCGTTCGCACCGTTCGCGCTCTACGGCCCGGCGATCGGGATCCCGTCGATCGTGCCCGACATGGACGTCGCTGCGCCCGGCACCCTGACCGCTGCAGCCCTCGGCGACGCCGTCGTGGCCGTCGACGCGACGATGGTGTTCGCGTCGCCGGCCGCGCTCGCCAACGTCGTGCGCACCGCGGACGACCTCACGGCGACGCACCGTGGGGCGTTCGCGCAGGTGCGTCTCCTGCTGTCCGCAGGGGCGCCGGTCCGGCCGTCGCTCCTGCGCGCCGCCTCCGAGCTGTTCCCGAACGCCGTCGCCCGGACGCCGTACGGGATGACCGAGTGCCTCCCCGTGGCCGACATCGACCTGGCCGCGATCGAGTCGGCGAGCGGCGGTGACGGCGTCTGCGTCGGGCACCCACTGGCCGGGGTCGACGTCCGCATCCGGCGGCTCGACGGGCTCGGTCGTCCCGATGGCGAGCTCACCGGAGAGCCCGACGTCGTCGGCGAGGTCGTCGTCCGCGCCGCACACGCCCGCGCCGGGTACGACCGGCTGTGGCACACCCAGTTCCGGGCCTCGCAGCCACGCGGATGGCACGCAACCGGCGACGTCGGCCACCTCGACGGCAGCGGACGGCTCTGGATCGGCGGACGGCTCGGACACGTCATCACGACCGCCGACGGACCGGTGACACCGGTCCGTCCGGAACAGGCGATCGAGTCGATCGACGACGTCGCGATGGCGGCGGTCGTCGGGGTCGGCCCCCTCGGGGACCAACAGGTCGTCGCCGTGATCGAGCGTCGCAGCCCGTCGCGGCGGCCGCGCCTGGCCGACCTCGAGGTCGCCGACCGTGTGCGCCGGGCCGTCGGCGCCGCAGTCGCGGGTGTCGGTGTCGTCGCGGTGTTCGAGGTACCGGCGCTCCCCGTCGACCGGCGGCACAACTCGAAGATCGATCGGACCCGGGTCGCGGCCTGGGCGGAGCGCGCCCTGGCCGGCGGGCCGCTCGGGACCCCGTGAGCTGATGATGCGGGTCCTCGTCACCGGCGCGTCGAGCCTGATCGGGCGGAGCACGGTCGCCCGGCTCGCCGAGCGGGGCGACATCGTCACCACGCTGCAGCGGTCACCTTCGGGACTCACCACGGCCGAGGTGCTCGGGTCGATCACCGACGCCGACACCGTGGCCCGGGCGTGCGACGGGCAGGACGCGGTCGTCCACCTGGCGGCGAAGGTCGGCGTGACCGGCGGTTGGGACGAGTTCGAGTCGGTCAACGTGCGCGGCACCGTCCAGCTGCTCGACGCAGCCCGTCGGGCAGGTGTGCGACGCGTCGTCCACGTGTCCTCGCCGTCCGTCGCCCACACCGGGGACGCGCTCGTCGGTGCCGGCGCCGGTCCGGCCGACCCGTCGGGAACGCGCGGCCCCTACGCGACGAGCAAGGCGATGGCGGAGCTCGTCGCGCTCGACCAGAGCTCCGCCGACCTGGGGGTGGTGGCGATCCGGCCCCACCTGGTCTGGGGGCCCGGCGACACCCAGCTCGTCGGGCGGATCGTTGAGCGGGCTCGACAGCGGCGCCTGGCGCTCGTCGGATCGGGTGCGGCTTTGATCGACACGACCTACGTCGACAACGCC
Source organism: Ilumatobacter sp. (assembly GCA_035461925.1). GTDB lineage: Bacteria > Actinomycetota > Acidimicrobiia > Acidimicrobiales > Ilumatobacteraceae > Ilumatobacter. Next base: position 77 of record DATHUU010000077.1, on the reverse strand, counting down.
GCCGACGCGCTCGTGGCTGCCGTCGACCGGGTGGACGTGCTCTCCGGGCAGGCGTTCGTGGTGTCGAACGGCGAGCC
>DATHUU010000076.1:0-5713 GCA_035461925.1 Ilumatobacter sp. | reverse complement strand
GCGCTGCTGGAGGCCACCGAGGAGGCGGCCGTCACCGTCGACGGCACCACCCGCGACCTCCCGCAGCCGTTCCTCCTCGTGGCCACCCAGAACCCGCTCGAGATGACGGGCACCTATCCGCTCGGCGAGGGAGCGCTCGACCGGTTCGCCGCCGTCGTCACCCCCGGGCGCGCCAGCGCGATCCATGAGGTCGAGGTGATCACGGGCCGACGCGGGCGCAACGTGTTGCGCAACGTCGAGCCGGTCGTCGACATCGGCGACCTCGTCACCGCCCGACGCACGGTCGCCGACGTGTTCGTCGCCGATGCGATCGCGCGGTACGTCGTCGCTCTCCTCGACGCGACCCGCAACCATCCACGCGTTCGGCTCGGCGCGTCGACGCGGGGCGGTGTCTCACTCGTCGGACTCGCCAAGGCACACGCCGCCATGAGTGGCCGTCACTTCGTGACACCCGATGACGTGACCGGCGTCGCCGAGGCGTCCCTGGCGCACCGGGTGATCGTGAGCGACGCCGTCGGCTCGGTCCGGGCGGGTCGCGAGGTCGTCGCCGACTGCCTCGGTCGGGTCCCGGCACCGACCGTCTGACATGGTCCGCCCGGTCGGCCTCTCAGCAGGAGTCCTGGGGCTGGCCCTCGCCTGGTTCGCCGGCGCGGCGATCATGCGGCTGACCGGCGCGACGCCGGTGATGCTCGTGCTCGCGTCTGGGTTCGTGCTCTTCGTCGCCGCCTCGCTGTCGGGTCTCGTGACCCTGCTGCGATCCGAGGTCGGCCACGTCCAGCTCCCGCCCTCGTCGACCCTGGGGGACTCGGTCCCGATGCGGGCCGAGGTGCGGTCGCCCCGCCCCGTCTGGGTCGAGGTGCGGGCGGATGGGTGCACGGTCTCGTGCGGATGGGCGGTCGACGGGTGGTTCGCCGAACCGGTCGCCATGGTCCGGAGGGGTCCGGTCGATGGGCTGGAGCTGCGGGTTCGATCCGCTGGCTCGCTCGGGCTCGTGTGGTGGGCACGCCGCTTCCCGGTCCCGATCGCGGGTCACCTGGTCGCTCCCCGTTCCCACCACGGTGACATCCGGATCGACACCACCGAGGTGGGCGCCACCGGTGAGATGGCCGGTCTGCCGGGAGCGTCCGCGGGAGATGTCGACGGCGTCCGGGCGTGGCGTGACGGTGATGCCGAACACGCGGTCCACTGGCCGTCGACGCTCCGGTCCGGTGAGCTGGTCGTGCGCGACCGTCTCCACGACACCGGCGGGGTGTGGGTCGTAAGGGCCCGGTCTGACGCCGACGATCCGGACCTCGAAGCCGGTCGGGCCAGGCGGGCACTCGAGCAAGGACTCCGCACCGGTGCCCAGGTCCACGCTGCGGTCGGCGAGGGCCCGGTCCAACCGATCCCGAACGCGTCCGCGGCCGCCGAGTGGACGGCGCTCGTGCAGCTCGGCACCGACGAGCCCGAGACCGTGCCCTGGTGGCAGCGGCCGATCCATCTCGGCGGTCGTCGGACCGAGCCCGAGACGACGGCCGGTCGGTCGTCGCGCTGGTGGGCTGCGGCGGCGACGATGATCTCGATCGCCATGCTCGTCGGCGCGCTGGGCTACTCCGTGGTGATCCTCCTGGCGGCGCTGGCCGGGGTCGCCGTCGGTGCGGCGGTGTCGGCGCGGTCGCTCGCGACCGGCCAGCTCCCCTCCGCGCTCGTCAGAGCGCTGACCGCTGTCGGTGCGCTGGTCGCGCTCGTCCTCGTCGTCGCCGCGAGCGGCCGGCTCGACAACATGTTGGCGTTCCTTCGCGGTCCGCTCCCGCAGGTGCTGATCGTGCTCATCGTGCTCCACGGGTTCGAGTGCCGGGACCGGCGGACGATGCGCGTGTCGATCGGGATCTCGGCGGTCGTCGTGATGTACGCCGCCGGCTTCCGGGTGGACGACCGCGTCGGGTGGTGGATCGCGGCCTGGGCGGTCACCGCTGCGGTCACCCTCGCCAAGCTGTCGCTCCCGACCGGTCGATCAGCACCTCGGCGCGAGCGCGCCGCCGCCCCGATCGGCGCGTGGCTGACCAGGATGGGTGGGATCGGTCTCGGCGCGATGGCGACCGTGCTCGTCCTGGTCCTCGTCCCCGTGCCCGAGGGACCCGCACGGCTGTCCCTCCCGACGTTCGTCGACGACGACGTGTCGGCGGTCCCGCAACCCGGCGCGGTCGCCGGGCCCGACGGCGAGGTGCGCGACGCACCGGACCTGCCCGACGCCGACCCCAGCCGAGCACCAGCGGGCCAGGCGGGCGGGTACACCGGGTTCGCCCAGTCGATGGACACCTCCGTGCGCGGGAACCTGAGCGACGAGATCGTGATGCGGGTCCGCGCCCCGGCACCCGACTACTGGCGCGGCCAGACCTTCGCCCACTTCGACGGTCGCACGTGGTACGCCGACACCGACGTCGGGGTGCTCCGCGACGGTCCGCAGGTCGAGGTGCCGGCGTCGTTGGGCGACATCCGCCTCGCCGACGACGTGGTGATCGACGAGTTCGTGCAGACGTACTACCTCGAGACCGACATGCCGAACGTCGTCTTCCACGCGTACCGGCCGATCCGCGTCATCCTCGATGCCGATGTCTGGACCCGCGCCGACGGTGCGCTGCGGGCGTCGACCGTGCTGCCCGCCGACTCGATCTACACCGTGGTCTCGGCCCGGCCCCGGATCGACACCGAGCTCCTGCGTCGCCAGGGCAACATCGGCCCGCGCCTCAACGATCTGGGCAAGCAGATCCTCGGCCGGTACCTGGAGGTGCCGGCGTCGACCACCCCCGAGACGATCGCCCTCGCGAACCGCCTCGCCGACGGTCAGCCGTCGACCTACGACGTGATCCAGGCCTACACGGGTTGGCTCGAGGCCAACGTCGAGTACGACCTCGATGCCCCGCTCCCCGACCCGGGGGAGGACGCCGTCCACGACTTCTTGTTCGACACCCGGCTCGGCTTCTGCGAGCAGATCGCCTCGGCGCTCACCGTCATGTTGCGGACGCAGGGCGTCCCGGCGCGCCTCGCCACCGGCTACCTGCCCGGCACGCGCGACCGGATCGCGGGCGTGTTCGAGGTGCGCGCCAGCGACGCCCATGCCTGGGTCGAGGTCTGGTTCCCCGAATCGGGCTGGCAGGCGTTCGACCCGACGGCGAGCGTGCCACTGTCGGCGGATGCCGAGATCGGCTCCCTCGGCGCCGACCTCGCGGCCGGGGCCGGACGCTACGTCGAACGCAACGCGGTGTGGCTCTTCGTCGCGATGCTCGTCGCGGCGGCGGCCCTCGCGTGCTGGCAGCTCCTCCGTGTCGTTCGCCATCGCCGCCGCCGAGGCCGGTGGGGCCTGCTCCAGGACCGGTTCGTCCAGCTCGCCGTCCACCGTGGCGCACCGGACGGGGTGTCGAACCCGCGACGAGCGAACTGGTGGGACGACCCCGCCGACGCTGCCGTGGCGCGCACGGTCGCCGAGCGGCTCGACCGGGTGGCGTTCGATCCGACCTTCGACGACGACGACGTCACCTACCGCGAGACACGGGAGTTGGTGGGGTCGCTCGCGGGTCGTCGGGGTTAGCCTCGCCCGGGTGCCACGACACAAGGTCCTCCAGTTCGGTGTCCTGACCGCCGTGCTGGCATCGGGCTACGGCGTGATGTTCACCGTCCTCGACGACTTCCGCGACGAGTACGGCATCTCGGAGATCTGGCTCGGCTCGATCGTCGGGATCGGCTTCCTCGCCTCGTTCGTCTCGCAGGTGTTCATCGCCCCGATCGCGGACCGCGGGCGAGCCCGCCAGCTGGTCGTGGCCGGGATGCTGCTCAACGTCGTCGGCCTGCTCACGATGGCGTTCGGTGAATCGCTCCTGCCGCTGCTCGGTGGTCGGCTCGTGTCCGGCATCGGCGTCGGCATGGCCTTGCCGGCCGTGCGGCGGATCGTCATCAACGCCGACCCCATCAACGTCGGCAACAACGTCGGGCTCCTGCTCGCATCCGACGTGACCGGCTTCGCGCTGGGTCCGGTCGTGTCCGCGATCCTGGTCCCGTGGTTCGGGCTGTCGGCTCCGTTCCTCTTCATCTCGGCGCTGACGCTCGTGCTCATGACGCTCGTCTTCCGCGTCGACATCGTCGAGGCCTCCCGAGTACACGCGCCGCCGCAGCGCTTCGCGTTCGACCTGCTGCGGAACCGCCCGCTCGTCGCCGGCCTCCTGATGGGCTCGGCGATCTTCTTCATGATCGGCACCTTCGACGCGATGTGGGCGATCGTGCTCGACGACCTCGAAGCGAGCGAACTGCTCGCGAACATCGGCATCACGATCTTCGCCCTCCCGTTGGTGTTCCTCGGGGCGTTCGGCGGACGGCTGGCGCAACGGGTCGGCCCGTTCCGGCTCGGACCGCTCGGACTCGCGCTCGGGGCCGTCTACATGGCGCTCTACGGGTTCATGCCGACGGCCTGGGCGATGCTCGCCGTCGCCGTCGTGCACTCGATCAGCGACGGTCTGACGGTCACGAGCGCCGGCGTCGCTGTGGCGACGGCGGCGCCCCCGGATCGACAGGCGGGCGCCCAGGGCATGCTCGGCGCGGCCGAGACGCTGACCGGGGGCGTCACCGCCCAGCTCGCCGGTGCGCTCTACATGGTGGGTGGCCGGGAGCTCGCCTACTCGGTCTGTGCGATCGTGATGCTGCTCATGGCCGGCGGCGCGTTCCTGCTCGCCGGTTCGGAGTACCGCACCAAGCGGCCGATCGACGTCCCGCCCGGGCCCGATCCGGCCAGCGCCGTCACCGGTCACGCCTGACCGGCACGACCTGCCCTGGGTCAGCGATCGAACTCACGCGTCGTCAGGGTCTCGCTCGTCGTCGCTCCAGGTCCGGCGGCGCCGGCGAAGCGGTGTTGGCGCCAGGCCTCGTAGACGACGATCGCCACGGCGTTGGCGAGGTTCAGGCTGCGGTTCCCCGGTCGCATCGGGATCGCCAGCGGGACGATCGGTTCGAGCGCAGCGACCTGCTCGCCCTTGAGCCCGGCCCGTTCGGCGCCGAACACGAACACGTCACCCGCCTCGAACGCGACCTCGTCGAACCGGCGCTTCGCCCGTGACGAGAGCGCGAACCGGCGCCCAGCACCGATGCGATCGACCGCGGCAGCGGTGTCGAGGTGCACGCTCACCGAGGCGAGGTCGTGGTAGTCGAGACCGGCCCGCTTGAGCGACGTGTCGTCCATGGTGAACCCGAGCGGCTCGACGAGGTGCAACCGGACGCCGGCGTTGGCGCACAGGCGGATGATGTTGCCGGTGTTCGTGGCGATCTCCGGCGCGACCAGCACCACGTCGAACACCGATGCTCCTCCGCTGGACCTCAGGAGCGTTCGGCCGCCAGCAGGCTCCGGCGCACCTTGCCGGCGTCGTCGCGGACGGGCTCGCCGACGAACTCGTACGTGCTCGGGCACTTGTAGCTGACGAGCCGCGCCGCCATGTGGACGCGCAGGTCGTCCTCGTCGACGCCGTCCGGTGCGTCCACGATGGCGTGCACGCGCTGGCCGAGGTCGTCGTCGGGGACGCCGATCACCGCACAGCTCCGCACGGCCGGGTGCTCGTCGAGCGCCGCCTCGACCTCGGCCGGGTAGATGTTCGCCCCGCCCCGCAGGATCAGGTCCTTGCGGCGATCGGCGAGGTAGACGAAGCCGTCCTCGTCGATCCAGCCCATGTCGCCCAGGCTCTCCCAGTCCGTC
>DATHUU010000075.1:0-2078 GCA_035461925.1 Ilumatobacter sp. | reverse complement strand
CCGAACAGCAGGTAGAGCGGGCCACTGACGAGGAGTCCGGCGAAGATGCCGACCAGCCCGTTGTCGCGGAAGAAGAGGACGAACACGACGGCCATCACCGCGACGTAGATCAACCACTCCCGGATCAGGCGTCGCCACGGTACGGGTCGCGTCGAGTCCCAGGCCACGGCTCATGCCTACCAGCTCCGGCACGGGTTCGGCACCTTCACCGGGTGCCGCCAGCGCTGCGCCGGGCGATGCGCTCGACCGATGTAAGCGGTTGCAGGGTCGGGGCGCAGCGCCTGGGTAGGCTCGGCGAGATGCGAGTCGGCGTGCTGACGGGCGGTGGCGACTGCCCCGGCCTCAACGCCGTACTCCGCGCCATCGTCCGCAAGGGCGAGCGGCAATTCGGCGACGACATCGTCGGGTTCCGCGATGCGTGGGACGGCGTGATGGAGCGCCACACCCTGCCGCTCACCGTGGAGACCATGCGAGGGTTGCTACCCCGGGGCGGTACCGTGCTCGGTACCCGACGCGGCAGCCCGTTCGACCGCCCCGACGGTGTCGACATGGTGCGGGCGACGATGTCCGACATGGGGCTCGAGGCGATCATCGTCGTCGGTGGCAACGGCTCGCTCAGTGTGGCGTGCAAGCTGCACGAGGAAGCGGGGATCAACATCGTCGGGGTACCGAAGACGATCGACAACGACATCGAGGGCACCGACGTCACGTTCGGGTTCAACACGGCGGTGCAGATCGCCACCGACGCGATCGACCGCCTCCACACCACAGCCGAGAGTCACGACCGCGTCATGGTCGTCGAGGTCATGGGCCGCCACAGTGGCTGGATCGCGACGCATGCCGGGATCGCCGGCGGCGCCACGGTGGTGCTCATCCCGGAGCGTCCGTTCGACATCGACGAGGTGTGCGACCGCATCCTGCGCCGCCACCAACGCGGCCGGTTCGCATCGATCGTCGTCGTCGCCGAGGGTGCGCTCCCGAAGGAGGGCACGATCCAGGTGGCCGATCGCGAGATCGACCGGTTCGGGCACATCCGCCTCGGCGGGATCGGTCACCTCGTGGCGCAGGAGATCGGCGCCAGGACCGGTTTCGAGACCCGGCCGGTCCTGCTCGGCCATGTGCAACGTGGCGGAACGCCGACCGCCTACGACCGGGTCCTGTCGACCCGCTTCGGGGTCGCCGCGATCGAGGCGGTGCACGACCGGGCGTGGGGTCAGATGGTCTCGTTGCGGGGCGATCGCGTCGTCCACACGCCATTGTCGGAAGTGATCGGCCGGACCCGTCCGGTCGACCTGTCCCTGTTCGAGGACGTCGCCCAGGTCTTCTTCGCCTGACGGCGATCGTCGGTCGTCGGTCGTCAGGTCTGTGCCGGAAGGGTCGGGAACTCGGGCTGCGCCGTGACGACGAGGTTCGGGTAGTCGTAGGTCCGCAGCGGATCGGACGTCGTCTCGCCGCTCGGCCACACCGGCCACGCCAACTCCTCACCGTCGACCCGGAGCTGAATGGCTTCGATGCCGTCGAGCTCGGCTGCGGTGTAGACGATCTGTGCCACCGCCTTGGCGAGGTTCTGCCCGGACAGCTCGGTGATGCCGCCGCTGAGGTTGATCGTGAGGACCTGGCCCTGGGTCCGAGCGGAGAGGAGCTCGGTGGACTGCGGGATGAACGAGCTGTACTGCTTCGCGAGCTCTCCGGGGTTCGGCCCGGCGAGCAGGATCTCGATCAGCTCCCGTCGGTTGGCCGCTTGACGGGGGACCGATCGGAGCAGCCGCTCCTCGCCCGGCGCGACGAGGTAGATGCGGTTGGCGCCCGACGCATCGGAGCCCGACGGCCCGACATCGACCGCGAGCGTGCGCTCCTCCTCGGGCAGGTCGCGGGGCGCGGCATCGGGTTGGACACCGCAGGCCGTGATGCTCGCCGCGGCGGCGAACCAAGCGATGAGTGCTCGACGACGGCGCACTTCGCTCACTCGTCGAGCTCCTCGGCGTCGAGCTCGATGACGAACCGGGCGCCGGGTTCGCCGTCGAGACGGTCCTCGACCCACGCGCGACCGCCGTGCATCCGGACGTGCTCGTCGACGA
>DATHUU010000074.1:0-9518 GCA_035461925.1 Ilumatobacter sp. | reverse complement strand
AGTTCGACATCGTGACCCCCTGAACGCCGCTCGGCAGCCCGTCGGCCCGTGTCGCGATCCTGACGCCACCACCGACACGAGCGCGACACAGCTGCGGTCGATCTCGGGACGTTCTTGCGCAGAACACTCCCGAAAACGACGATGACCAGAGCGTTTTCGCCCTGGTCATTCGAGTCATGTGGTGTCGGAGGGGGGACTTGAACCCCCACGCCCATAAGTAGGGCACTAGCACCTCAAGCTAGCGCGTCTGCCATTCCGCCACTCCGACGTGACTGGTGCGCCAGGCTATCGTCCGTTGTCAGGTTCGCACCATCAGGAAGCTCAACGCGACGACGGTGAGAATCCAGACGAGCGAGAAGACGAACGTGATCCTGTTGAGGTTCCGCTCGGCCGCCGTCGAACCCAAGGCGGCGCCGCCGCCCCCGCCGAACATGTCGGACAAGCCGCCACCCCGACCACTGTGCATCAGGATGCCGGCGATCAGGGCGATCATCGACACCACGTTGATGACCACGACGATGTACATCACGACGTCACGCACGGTCGACCAGCCTAGCGGCCGGCACCGTCATCCGGCCGCCAGATCCGGCGCCGGTACAGCCAGGTCGGTGTGGCGGTCTCCGACGGCCGCGACAGCGTCGAGCTCTCGAGCACCTCACACGGCTCCCCCGTCGTCTCGATCAGCCGGATGAGCACATCGAACTCGGCCGCGCTCTCGATCCGGTCGACGAGCAGGTACCGCCGTCTCCCGCGTCGCAGCACGAGCCCCCCATGCTGGAGCGAGCGGTCGACGCGCATCAACGTCGGCCGGGCACGCGTCAGCATGTCACCGTCCTGCCACCGGAGGAGTTGACGGCGAAGGACCATCCGCCGCACGACCCCCGTCGCACTGAACGTCGACGCGACCGGCACGTCGAGGAGCACGACGGCGAGCGAGCCCCATCCGAGCAGGAACAACGCCGTCGGGAAGGCCCTGAAGCCCACGGTCGCGACGCCGTACGTGCCGGCGGCCGCGACGAGGCTCGCACCGAGCGTGCTGAGGACGAGGTGCCGCCAGGTCGAATGGAGCGTGATCGACGGCGGATCGGTGGTCACTGCCCGGCGATGTCGACGGTACGGCCCATCGACTGCACCCGCTCGAGCAGGGTCTCGCCCGCGACGAGCGCGAAGTGGCACGCCACCTCGTGACCCGGTCCGACCGACCGCAGCTCGGGCGTCTCCTCGGCACAGCGATCCTGGGCGATCGGACAACGTGTCCGGAACCGGCATCCCGATGGCGGATTGGCCGGGCTCGGCACGTCACCTTGCAGGATGATGCGCCGACGGGCGCGCTCACGTCGCGGGTCGGCCACCGGGACGGCCGACAGCAGCGACTGTGAGTACGGATGTGCCGGCTGATCGTAGAGAGCGTGCCGATCGGCGATCTCGGCGATCCGGCCCAGGTACATCACGGCGACCCGGTCGCTCGCGTGGCGGACGACCGACAGGTCGTGCGCGATGAAGATGAAGCTGAGGTTGAACTCGTCCTGGATCTCGTCGAGCAGGTTCAGGACCTGCGCCTGGATCGAGACGTCGAGCGCCGACACCGGCTCGTCGAGCACGATCACCTTCGGGCGGAGCGCGAGCGACCGAGCGATGCCGATGCGCTGGCGCTGGCCGCCCGAGAACTCGTGGGGATACCGGTTGCCGTGCTCGGGCAACAGGCCGACCCGCTTGAGCAGATCGGCAACCCACTCGCGGGTCTCCTTCTTCGAGAAGCCGTGGATCCGCATCGGCTCACCGATGATGTCACGAACAGGGATCCGCGGATTGAGCGAGGCGTACGGGTCCTGGAACACCATCTGCAGGTCGCGGCGCAGATCGCGCATCTTCGACCTGGACGCTTTCGTGACATCGACGTCCCCGAACATCACGCGCCCGGACGTCGGCTCGACCAGGCGGAGGATCGAACGGCCGAGGGTCGACTTGCCACAACCGGACTCACCGACCACGCCGAGTGTCTCGTTCCGGAAGAGCTCGAAGCTGACGTCGGAGACCGCCTTCACCTGACCGATCTCACGGCGGAAGACGCCCGCACGGATCGGGAACTCCTTCACCAGGTGCTCGACCCGCAACAGCGGAGCGTCGTCCGGCAGGTCGTCGGGGAGCGCCCCGGAGTCGAGCGCGTGCTCGTTGATCGTCTCGGTCACGACGCGGCTCCGGTCGTCAGCGGCTCCAACTCGTGGGCCCGGTGGCAGCGACTGGCGTGCGAGTTCGCGATCGGCTGCAACTGCGGGACCTCCTCGCGACACACATCGATGGCCATCGGACACCGCGGGCGGAACGGGCAACCCGACGGCGGATTCAACAGGCTCGGCGGGTTGCCGGGGATCGGGTGCAGCTCGTCCTTGACACCCTCGAGATCCGGGATCGAGTCGAGCAGCGCCCGCGTGTACGGGTTGCACGACTCGTAGAAGATCTCGTCGATCGAGCCGGTCTCGAACAGCCGGCTCGCGTACATGACCTGCACGCGGTCGGCGCTCCCGGCGACCAGACCGAGGTCGTGGGTGATGAGCATGATCGCCGAGCCGGTGGCCTGCTGGACGTCGTGGAGGACCTCCATCACCTGGGCTTGTACGGTCACGTCGAGCGCCGTCGTCGGCTCGTCGGCGATGAGCAGCTTGGGATCGTTCGAGATCGCCATCGCGATCATGGCGCGCTGGCGCATGCCGCCCGAGTACTCGTGTGGGTACTGCGCGGCGCGACGCTTCGGCTCGGGCACCCCGACGAGGTCGAGCAGCTCGACGGCGCGCGTCCACGCCTGCTCGGTGGACATGTCGTTGTGGATCCGGATCGCCTCGACGATCTGGTTGCCGACGGTGAACACCGGGTTCAACGCCGTCATCGGGTCCTGGAAGATCATGGCGATGTCGCTGCCGCGCACCTTGCGCATCTCCTCCTCACTCAAGGCGAGCAGGTCCTGGCCGTCGAACTGGACGTGACCGGTGATCACTGCGGACTTCGGGTGCAGCCGCATCATCGCGAGCGCGGTGACGGACTTGCCGGAGCCGGACTCGCCGACCACGGCGAGCACCTCGCCGGAGCGCAGCTCGAAGCTGACGTCGGTGACGGCTTGGACGACGCCGGTCTTGGCGCGGAACCCGACGGACAGGTTCTGGACGGTGAGCAACGGATCGGACATCAGCCGCGCTCCACCTTCGAACGGGGGTCGAGCGCGTCGCGCAGACCGTCGCCCAGGAAGTTCACGCACAGGACGATCAGCACGATCATGATGCCGGGGGTCAGCACCCGGATCGGGTCGTCGTCGATCGAGCCCTTGGCATCTGCCACCAGCTGACCGAGCGATGTCTCGGGCGGTTTCACGCCGAGCCCGAGGAAGGACAGTGTCGACTCGAGCACGATCGTGGCACCGAGCAGCAGGGTGATCTCGACGGCGACGACGCCGATGACGTTCGGCAGGAGGTGGCGGAAGATGATCCGGAAGTGCGAGGCGCCGGCGGCGCGCGCCGCCATCACGAACTCCTGCTCCTTGAGCGAGAGCACGACGCCGCGCACGACGCGGGAGATGCGCACCCATCCCAGTGCGGCCAGCACCAACGAGAGCCGCCACCAGGTCGAGCCGAACTTGAGGGCGAACACGGCGAGGACGACGAGGGCGGGCACCACCAGCAACAGGTTCATGGCCTGCGAGATGATCTGGTCGACCGCCTTGCCGAAGTACGCCGCGGTCGCTCCCATGATCGTGCCGAACACCGTCGACAGGACCGCAGTGAGCAGCCCGATCTGCATCGAGTAGCGGCCGCCTCGGGCGGTCCGGACGAACAGGTCGCGGCCGATCTCGTCGGTGCCGAACCAGTGATCTCGGGACGGACCAGCCCGGCGGTTGAGCACGTCGGTCGTCGAGATGTCGAACTCGGAGAACATCGGGCCGACGAAGAATGCGAGCGCGATGAAGATCAGCCCGAACAGTCCGAAGAGGGCGAGCTTGTGATGGATGAAGCGTTCCCAGGCGAGGCGTCCGAAGCTCTTGGGCTTCTCGGAGAGGCCCTCGAGGTCGTCGGCCGCCGCGAGCAGGGCAGCCGTGCTCGTCGGTCCGTCGGGAGCGGTGTCGTGGGAAGTGTCGAGCGCCATGTCAGTCGAACCGGATCCGTGGGTCGAGCACGCCGTACAGGATGTCGGCGAGGAGGTTGAACACGACCACGACGACGCCGGTGAGCATCACGTAGCCGAGCAGGAGGTCGAGGTCGGGTTTGCCGAGCGCTTGGAGGAACGCCGGGCCGAGGCCGGGCCAGGAGAAGATCGACTCCGTGACGACCGCACCCCCGAGCAGAACCGACAAGTTGAGCGCCCACAAGGTCACGAGCGGGATCAACGCGTTGCGCAGGGCGTGCTTCCAGACCACCCTCCGCTCCGGTAGCCCTTTCGCCCGCGCGGTGCGGATGTAGTCCTGGTTGAGGGTCTCGAGCATCGACGCGCGACCGAACCGGCTGTCGGCAGCGATGCCGAGGATCATCAGCGAGGTCGCCGGCAGGGTGATGTCGCGGAGGAGCTCCCAGAAGTTCTCACCGGTCTTGCGGCCGGTGTTGAACGGCTTGACGCCGAACCACTCCTCGAAGCGGACACCGAAGATGTGCTGGAGGAGGAGGGCGAGCACGAACGACGGGAAGGCGATGCCGAAGAAGCTCAAACCGGTGAAGAAGTAGTCACCGACGGTGTATTGATGACGGGCGGAGTACACCGAGAGCAGGAGGGCGATGATCGTGCCGACCACGAAGGCGGGGATGGCGATCATCGCCGTGTTGATGCCCCGGGTCCAGAGCACTTCGCTCACCGGTTGCCCGTAAGCGACCGACTGGCCGAGGTCGCCCTGGATGGCCCGACCGAACCAGCCGAACGGACGAACCCAGATGCTCTGGTCGAGGTTGTACTGCTCGGTGATGGCGTCGAAGCCGGCCTGGCAACGAGGGAGGCACAGGTAGAACTGGGATCGCGGGTCGGTGGTGGTCGACACCATGACGTGCACCATGTACAGGGCCCCGAGGAGCAGCGGGATCGTGGCCATGATTCGGCGGGTGATGTATGCGAACAAGGAAACGAACCTTAGACGAACAGCAGTGGTAGGTGTGCGGAACGGGGAGGTCCCGGCGGCGAGCCGCCGGGACCTCCTTCGTCACGTCAAGTGTGGTGTTGCTCGATCGCTCAGTTGGCGAACGAGAAGTCCACTACGTTCACGAGTGGACCGGCCGAGTTGGCGTCGGGAGCCACACCGGCCGTGGCCAGCTGCGACGTGTAGCCGTAGAACGACGGCTTCTGCGTGATCGGCAGGACGACCAGACCGTTGGGGTCGACCTCCAGCGTGGTCACGTACTTGTCGAGCTCGTTGTAGCAGTCGGCGCGCTCGTCGTCGTCGATGGTGGCGTCGCACTCATCGGCCTTGGCGTCGAAGTCGGGGTTGGCGTAGCCGTAGGCGTTGTTGCCCGAGCCGGAACGGAACGCTGCCGTGTTCGAACCCGGCCACGGGCCACCGACCCATGCGAACTGGGCGATGTCCCACAGGTCGCAGTTGCCCTCGGTGCCGCCGCTGTTGGCGCACGCCACCGAGTCCTCCGAGAAGGGCTGCGTGCTGAAGTAGGCGCCGCCCTCGACGTTGTCGATGACGATCTCGATGCCGGCCTCGCCGAACTTGGCCTGGAGCAGCTGCTGCTGGATCTCGCGCAGACGGTTTCCACCAGTGGTACCGACGCGGAGGCTCAGCCGGCCACGCTCCGGGTGCTCATAGACGCCGTCGCCGCCGAGCGTGTAGCCCGCCCCTTCGAGACTCGCCTTCGCGGCGTCGACGTCGCCGACGCCATAGCCGGCTTCGCCGGCATTATCGACGTAGGGCGACTGGTTCGACATCCAGTAGCTGTTGCCAAGACCCGTCTCCGGGAGGAGATCGCCGAACAGCGGGGTGTACAGACCGGCCATGACCTCTGTCTTGTCCATCGCCAGGGCCAGGGCCTCGCGCACCGCCGGATCGCTCAGGTGGGCGTTGTTGAGGTTGAAGCCCCAGTGCTCGTAGACCGGACCGGCCGATGCGGCAACGGTGAAGTTCTCGCTGTCGGCCAGCTGCTCGAACGCGAGCTGCGGCTGGGTCATGACGATCTGCGCCTCGCCCGCTTGCAGCGCGTTGATCTGCGCGTCGGTGTCGGTCACGAAGTTGATCTGCACGCCGTCGACGTAGGCGACGCCCCTGTTGGTGACGTCGGGGCTGTTGCTGCCGTGGTAGTTGTCGTTGCGCACCAGGTTCATCTGCACGCCACGCTGCCACGAGTCGAACACCATCGGGCCCGACGATGGGATGACGGTGCCGTCGACGCTCCACTCACGGAGTGCATCGTTCTCGGCAGCCGCGGCCTCGGCCGGGTCGGCCGGGAACACGTGCGACGGGTGGACCTCGGAGAACATCGCCGGGTAGCCGGCGTAGAACGCCGACCAGGTGATCTCGAACTCGGTCGGCGACACGACGGTGAAGTCGGTGACCGTGTCGTAGCCGGTGCGGTCACCGGTCTGGTAGATGAACTCACCAGCGTCGTCGGTCGCCATGAACATGTCGAAGGTGTACTTGACGTCGTCGGCGGTGAGGTCGTCACCGTCGCTCCACGTCAGACCGTCGCGCAGCACGAACGAACCGGTGACGGAACCATCACCGTTCTCCGCGATGGTGGCCTCCTCGGCGAGCAGCTCGGGGAAGAACTCGGTCGACGCGGTGATGCCGTACAGGCCCTCCCACATCGCCTGGCGGATCCACGAGGTGATCGACAGGTTGTTGTTCGGGTCGTCGAGGTGCAGGTCAGGCGGTTCCTGCTCGTGCGCCCAGATCAAGGTGCCACCACCGGCGCCCGGCTCGGCGGGCTCCTCGGCGGGCTCTTCGGCCGGCTCTTCGGCGGGCTCTTCGGCGTCGGCGGGCTCTTCGGCTGGCTCTTCGCCGTCGGCGGGCTCTTCGGCCGGCTCTTCGGTCGCGGGTTCTTCGGTCGCAGGCTCTTCGTCCGCCGCGTCGTCGTCATCGCCACCGCAAGCGGCGGCGACGAGCGACAATCCGACGGCGAGTGCGATGACTCGCTTGGTACGCCTCGTGTTGATCACGTAGGTCCTCCTCGTTGATTGACAGAGGGAGGTGTGTGCCACAACGACATGCAACTCGACTGCGCGTTCACGCTGCGAGATCCGCAATCAGTTGTCGCGCCCGGCTTGTCCTCCCTTACCGACCGGGCGTGCGCCAACGCTAGCAGCGTTTCCTACCGTGCGGTAGCGATACGGCCGTTTCGGTTCGGTGAATGTCTCGGTCGGCCCGTTCCGGTTTCCGTGCGCGTCGAGTCTCAGCGCGCCGCGAACTGCACGATCCGGGCGAACTCCTCCGGGTCGAGGCTCGCTCCACCCACCAACGCGCCGTCGACATCGGGCTGGGACATGAGCTCCTCGGTCGTGCCGGCCTTCACCGAACCGCCGTACTGGATGCGAACTGCGGCGGCGGCCTCGGCACCGAACTGGGCCGCCACTGCGTTGCGGATCGCGTGGCACACCGCCTGCGCATCGGCAGAGGTCGCGGTCTTCCCGGTGCCGATCGCCCAGATCGGCTCGTAGGCGATCACCATCGAACCGACCTGGTCGGCGGTGAGACCGTGGAGCCCGGCCGCGACCTGCCCGAGCACCTTCGCCTCGGTCTCGCCGGCCTCGCGCTCATCGAGCGACTCGCCGCAACACATGATCGGCGTCATCCCGGCCGCGAAGATCGCGTGAACCTTCTTGTTCACCATCTCGTCGGTCTCCCCGAACAGATCCCGTCGCTCGCTGTGGCCACACACGACGAGCTCGACGTCGAGCTTGGCGAGTAACAGCGGCGAGATCTCCCCCGTGAACGCTCCCTTGTCCTCCCAGTGACAGTGCTGGGCACCGAGGAGGATCTCGAGGTCGTCGACCTCGATGACGGTCTGCACGCTCCGGATGTCGGTGAACGGGGGGTGCACGCTCACGTCGACCGACTCGAACACCTCCTTCGGCAGCGAGTAGTGCAGCTTCTGCACCGTCTGGATCGCCTCGTAGTGGTTGAGGTTCATCTTCCAGTTGCCGGAGATGAGCGGCTTGCGAGCGGCCATCGTTCTTCCTTCGGTTCATTTCAGTACGTGCCAGGCACGAACTGAAATCAGCGGGCGTTGGGGGCGTGGCGGAGCGCCTCGAGGCCGGGGAGATCGCCGTTCTCCAACAGCTCGAGGCTCGCTCCCCCGCCGGTCGACACGTGGTCGACGTCGTCGTCGAGGTGGAACTGGGCGAGCGCCGCGGCGGAGTCGCCACCGCCCACGACCGTGAAGGCCTTCGTGTCGGCCATGGCCTGCGCGACGGTGCGGGTGCCGGCCGCGAAGCGATCGTCCTCGAACATCCCCATCGGTCCGTTCCAGAACACCATCCGCGCGTCCATCACGACGTCACTGAAGGCCGCGGCCGACCCAGGGCCGATGTCGAACCCCTTCGCGCCCTCGGGAAGGTCGGTGCCCCACGTCGCGAAGTTGCCCTGGGCGTCGAGACCCACGATGTCGTCCGGCAAGTGGATCTTCTCGCCGCTCGCATCGAGGATGCGCGAGCACGTGTCGACCTGGTCGGGTTCGAACAGCGAGTCACCGATGCGCTTCCCCTGCGCGGCGAAGAACGTGAAGCACATCGCGCCGCCGATCACGAGCGAGTCGACCACCTCGAGCAGCGCCTCGACCACCCCGAGCTTGTCGGAGACCTTGGCGCCACCGAGCACCGCCACGAACGGCCGTTTGGGTTGGTTGCGGAGACCGAGCAACACGTCGACCTCGCGCTCGAGCAAACG
Source organism: Ilumatobacter sp. (assembly GCA_035461925.1). Lineage (GTDB taxonomy): Bacteria > Actinomycetota > Acidimicrobiia > Acidimicrobiales > Ilumatobacteraceae > Ilumatobacter. Next base: position 667 of record DATHUU010000074.1, on the reverse strand, counting down.
ACCCATCGCCGACGGCAACGTCTTGGGCGGACCGACGATCGACGCGTGCGCACGGTGCGACGCGCCGAACGCGTCGTTCACGTAGAGATCGATGCCGTCGACCAGCCGGGCGGTGAACTCGGCGTCGTTGCCGGTCTCCCCCGCGTCGAACCGGAGGTTCTCGAGCAGCTCCACTCCCGGCGCGAGCTCGGCGAGCCGCGCCCGTACCGGGTCCATGGAGTACTTGGGGTCAGGTGCACCCTTCGGCCGGCCGAGGTGGCTCGCGCACACGACGCGGGCACCACGTTCGGTCAACCACTCGATGGTCGGCAGCGCTGCCCGGATGCGGAAGTCGTCCGTGATGTGGCGATGGTCGCCGTCGTCGTCGACGTCGCCCTCGAGCGGGACGTTGAAGTCGGTGCGGACGAACACCCGCTTGCCGGCGACGTCGCCCAGGTCGTCGAGCGTGGGAATGCCGTTGATCATGGGCGGCGGAGGCTCAGCGCCTCTTCTTGCCGACGAAGACGACGAGGTCGACGAGGCGGCTGGAGTAGCCCCATTCGTTGTCGTACCACGCGCACACCTTGACCAGCTTGCCCATCGAGATCGTCATGCCGGCGTCGAAGATCGCCGAGTGCGGATCGTTGACGATGTCGCTCGACACGATCGGGTCCTCGGTGTACTTCAG
>DATHUU010000073.1:0-11118 GCA_035461925.1 Ilumatobacter sp. | reverse complement strand
CTTCTGTCTCCTGACGAATGGTGCCGTGTCTCAGAGACGGCTCTTCAACTGCTCGACACGGGTACGGACGCTGCCGTCGATGACGGTGTCGCCCACGGTGGCGACGATCCCGCCCAGCACGGACGGGTCGACGATCACCTTGACGTTGACCTGCTTGCCGGTGGCGTTCGCCAGGGCGGCCTTGAGGCGGGCCTGCTGGTCGTCGGTGAGCGCCACGGCGCTGCGGACCTCGGCGACCTCGAGTTGCTTCGAGTTGGCAGCTCGGGCGACGAGCTTGTCGATGATCGCCGGCAGATCGCGCCCGCGACCCGATCCGACCACCATCGAGACCAGCTGTGTGGTGGTGCTGGTCGCCTTGCCGCCGAGCAGGTCCTCGACGATCGCCTGGCGCTTACCGGCCGGGATCATCTCGTCGGTCAGCGTCGTGCGGAGCTCGTCGCTCGCCTCGAACGAGCGGGCGAAGCGGAACAGCTCGTCCTCGACCTCGTCCAGTGTCCCCTCGGCGCGGGCGACCTCGAACAGTGCCCGTGCGTACCCGTCGATGCGTGCGTCGCTCATCGGCGTGCCTCCTCGTCGATCGTGACGGTCCGACTTGTCTCGTAGCGGGGGCGTCGATGAGCTGCGCTCGCCGTGACGACGATTCGCTCGCTGCGCTCGTTCATCGGCTTGCTCCCACTCGTGCGATGAAGTTCTCGATCAGGGCCTGCTTGGTGCTGTCGTCGAGGACACCGTCGGCCAACACCCGTTCGGTCGCGACGGCAGCGAGCCGGGAGATCTCGGCTCGGAGCTCGTCGTTGGCACGACCAGCGGTGGCGGTGATATCGGACGCGGCACGGGCTTCGAGGTCGGCGACCTCCTGCTCGAGCCGGGCACGGCCGTCGGCCAACATCGCCTGGGCCTGCGCATCGGCCTCGGCGAACAGGCGCTGGCGCTCGGCGTCGATGTCGCCGGCCGCCTGGCGGATGCCGGCGGCCTCCGCCTCGGCTGCGGCCTTCGCCGCCGCCGACTCGTCGAGCTCGCTCTGGATCCGCTCGGTGCGGGCGGCCATCGCCTTCTTGACCGCCGGACCGGCGAACTTGTAGAGCGCGGCGAAGATGAGGATCGAGGCGATCGATCCGTAGATGAGCTCGGCATCGGCCGGCCACAACCAGTGGATCGAGCGGGCCGGGTCGATCGGGTCGCCACCCTCGGCGGCGATGATCGAGAAGAGCTTCATGACGCCACCTCCACGCCCATCGCGTGGTCGACCGCGCTGCGGACCACCGACGCGTCGGGCACCTTGCCGATCGAGAGCTCGACCGTCCGGCTGGTCACGTCGGCGACCGCGCTCGCGATCTCGCCTCGCACCGCGGCGCGGGCTGCAGCGGCCTCGGCGGCAGCGGCCTCACGCTTGCCGGCGATCACGGCGTTGACCTCGGCGAGGCGAGCTGTCCGCTCGGTCTCGAGCGTCTGGCGGGCTGCTTCGATCCGCTCGTTCGCCTCGGCCTTCACCGTCGCCAGCGCCGACTCGTAGTCGGCGACCTCGGCCCGGGCGGCGGCTCGCGCGTGGTCGGCCTGCTCGTGCCCGGAACGGATGTGGGCGTAGCGGGCGTCCATGCCCTTCTTGACGGCCGGGAAGAGCCAGAAGCGCATGAGCAGGGCCAGCACGATGAACGCGCTGGCGCCCCATGCGAGCTCCTTCATCTCGACGGCGAGCGGCGAGGGGCCTTCCAGGCACGGGTGAGCGGCTTCCGCCTCGGCCAGGAACGCTTCTTCGGTTTCGTACGGGAACTCGCAGAAGTCCAACGATTCCTCGTAGGACATCAGCTCGCCGCCGTGTCCGTCGCCTTCTTCGGCAGCGACGAACTCGACTTCGATCGCGAGCCCCCTCGTCACGACGGCTGTGAGCACGTCAGCTCCTTCTCGGAGTAGTGGACGGGTGGGACAGCGGGATGTTGATCCGCTCGGTCACGCGGGCGTCGGATCAGAGGCCGATGAGGATGAAGACCACGAAGCCGATGAGCGCGAGCGCCTCGGTGAACGCGATGCCGAGGAACATCGTGGTCCGCACCATGCCGGCGGCCTCGGGCTGACGGGCCATCGCCTCGACGGACTTGCCGACGAGGTAACCGATGCCGATGCCCGGACCGATGGCCGCGAGGCCGTAGGCGAAGCCGGCCGAACCGGCAGCCTCGGCGGCCTTGAGGCCTTCATCGGTGATCTGGGCGAGCATGCTGAATGCTTCCATTGGGTTGATCTCCTAGGTGAATGTCTGGATGGGAGACGGGTAGGGAACGGGTTGAGAACGGGTCAGTGCTCGGGGTGGGCCGCGCCGCCGATGTACACCGCGGCGAGGATCGTGAAGATGTAGGCCTGCAGGAAGCCGACCAGCACCTCGAACGACGTGATGAACAAGAGCATGAAGAACGGCAGGATGCCGACCGGCTTGAGGATCCACGAGTCGCCCTGGACGAGCTCTTCGGTGAGCAGGGAGAACGTCACGAGCAGGATGTGGCCGGCGAGCAGGTTGGCGAAGAGTCGGACCGTCAGCGAGAACGGGCGGACGAGGAACGTCGAGATGAATTCGATCGGGGCGACGAGGATGTAGAGCGGCCCCGGCACGCCCGGCGGGAACAGCGAGTTCTTGAGGTACGCAGGGCCCTGGTGCTTGAACCCGACCCCGATGAAGATCACCCAGACCAGCAATGCGAGGAACATCGGGATCGCGATGCGCGCCGTGGCCGGCATGTAGATGATCGGCAAGATGCCGGGCAGGTTGCACAGGTAGATGAAGACGAACAGGCTCAGCAGGAACGGGGTCCACCCCATGCCAGCGCGACCCATCGTGGGCATGATGATCTGGTTCTCGATGAACTCGACGATCGTCTCGGCGAGGTTGCGGACCCCCTTCGGCGCCTTCATCGCATCGCGGCGGGCGGCGAGCAGGAAGATGACGATCGAGATCAACGACGCCGCGACGGCGATGAGCGCGACCTTGTTGAAGGTCGGGAAGAGGTCCCTCCAGCGGAGGATCTCGTTGATCGGCGGGAATTCGAGTGCGAGCACGTTGTCGTTCCGTTCAGGTCAGTCGAAGTTGCTGGGCGGATGGGTCAGGGGCGGGCGGGCTTCAGGCCGGGGTGGGCCAACGTGATGGCGACGTACTTGAGCTCCCAGACGAGCAGCCCGAGGTGCGTCACGATGATGGTCGCTCCGAGTGCCGGAAGCGAAATCCAGCCGGCGTCCTTCACGAGGAGGACGGCCAGCATGATGAGCCCGAGCCGGATGAGGTAGCCGAACAGGGTGGCTCCCATCATGAGCCCGAGCGAGATCTTGGCGGTGGACGAGATCAAGAACGCCGACAGCGCGAAGTTCACGAGCACGAGCGCGATCGCGAACCCTGCGGACCAGGCTCCGGCCGTGCCCCAGATGAGTCCGGCGAGCCCGATCAGCGCCGGAGCGGCGAGCAGACCGTGCTTGATCATGTCGAGCGTGACCTTGATCTCGACCGGTTCGCCGTCGAGCTGGGTCACGATGGCGGGCTTGGTGCTCACGCCGCGCCCTCCATGCCGTCCTCGAGCGTGCCCCGCGTGCCGCCCGTGTCAGAGGTGCGGGTCGCGCCGGCGACACGGCCCTGGCGTCCGGCGAGCAGCTCGGCCTCGAGACGCATCATCGTCGCGTCGTAGGTGTACTTCAACCGGATGAACGTGCCGACGGCAGCGAAGACCACGAGGCCGATCGTGAACACCGGGAAGATCCCGAGCCACGCGTCCAGGGCCCATCCGATGCCGAGGAACACGGCGAGCGTCAGCGCGACGTCCATGCCGCGACCGAGCGTGTCGCTGCCGGACGGTGATGACGCGAGCGAACGCTCGGGTGCGCGCCGGGCTCGGAGGTGAGAGGGCAGGAGCTTCATGGGGCGAGTCGACGTCAGTCTCGCGCGGCATCAGGACCGACGATTGTGAACGCAGGCACAAGCTACTCGACCGTCTCGGCCGGAGGCAACTCCGCGGCGCGCTCGCGTTCGCGTTTCGCGCCGGCGCCGATCCCGCTCCGCCGTCGTGACGGCGACGGCCGGTGCTCGGCCACCGCGTACTGCTCGCGCCGCTCGGGACGCGAGGGGTCGATCTGCTCCGATGCCGGCCGCTGGAGGGCGGCCTCGACCTCCTCGGCCCGCCGACGCCGCACGCTCGGGTGCAACACGGTGAACAGCACGATCGCGAGGGCCCCGATCCCGAACGGCAGGTAGCGCGGGTTGTCATCGGTGAGCACTGGGTAGAGCACGAACGCGGACAGCAGTGCCGTCCAGGTCCAGAGGATGAGCACGCTGCGCCGGTGACCGTGGCCGAGGTTCATCAGGCGGTGGTGGAGGTGGCCCTTGTCGGCGACGTCGAGCGCCTGACGCTTCGATGCCCGTCGCACGATCGCGAACAGCGTGTCGAGGATCGGCACGCCGAGGATCAGCAGCGGGATGGCGAGCGGTGCGAAGAAGAAGAACGTCTGCCCGACGAACGCCTGCGTGTTGGGGTCGGCGCGCCCGCCCACCATGCTCGTGGAGACGGCGAGCAACAGACCCAGCAGGAACGCCCCACTGTCGCCCATGAAGATGCGAGCCGGGTTGAAGTTGTGCGGGAGGAAGCCGATGCACATCCCGGCGGTGATGATCGCGACGAGCGGGCCGACGTTGCGATCGGACAGCAGGCCGAGCTCGTTCAGTCGGTTCGAGTACAGGAAGAACGCGCCCGAGCCGATCGCGACGATCCCGGCCGCCAACCCGTCGAGCCCGTCGATCAGGTTGATCGCCTGGGTCATGCCGAGCAGCCACAGCACGGTCGCGAGCGGGATCCAGTCGGCCGACAGGATCACGACGTCGTAGAACGGCACCCGGAAGTTGAGCATCGTCGCACCGAAGTAGGAGAGGACGAGCCCGGCGAGCACGACCCCCGTGACCTTGCCCGGCGGGGCCATGTCGAAGATGTCGTCGAGCAGTCCGGTGATGAACACCACGATGCCGGCGAGCACGATGCCGATCGGCTCCGACGTGTCGGCGAACAGTGCGTCGAAGGAGTCGAGCGAGCGCGCCACGACGAGTGCGACCAGCAGCCCGGTCAACATCGCGAGACCACCGACGTGCGGGATCGGCGACGTGTGCACCGAGCGCTCGTTCGGCTCGTACACCCAACCGCGCGCCCGAGCGAGCCGTCCGACGAGCGGGGTGACGGCGAAGGTGACCACCGCCGCGACCCCTCCGATGAGCAGGTAGTCGCCGAACGAGGGAGCCACGGGCGATCAGGTTACGCGCCGGCGCGAACGGGTCAGTACGCCGGGAACTTCCCGCAGAGGTCGGCGACCTCGGCGCGAATGCCGGCGAGGGTGCCGGCGTCGTCGCGGGCCCGGAGCGCGCGGGCGATGAGCGACGCGATGAGCGGCATCTCCGACTCGGTCATGCCCTGCGTCGTGACCGACGGCGTGCCGATCCGGACGCCGCTCGTGACGAACGGGCTGCGGGGATCGTCCGGCACGGTGTTCTTGTTGAGCGTGATGCCGGCCTCGTCGAGGGACGACTGGGCCTGCTTGCCGGTGAGCTCCTCGTCGAACGGGCGCAGGTCGACCACCATCAGGTGGTTGTCGGTGCCGCCCGAGACGAGCCGGAAGCCCTCCCCCGCCAGCGCCTCGGCCAACGCCGACGCGTTGGCGACGACCTGCTGCGCGTAGTCGCGGAAGCTCGGCTGCGCGGCCTCGAAGAACGCGATCGCCTTGCCGGCGATCGCATGCTCGAGCGGGCCTCCCTGCCATCCGGGGAACACGGCCTTGTCGATGGCCTTGGCGTGCTCCGCCTTGCACAGGATGGCGCCGCCGCGGGGGCCGCGCAGCGTCTTGTGCGTGGTGAAGGTGACGACGTCGGCGAACGGCACCGGGTTGGGGTGGGCGCCACCGGCGACCAGACCGGCCAGGTGCGCGATGTCGAACAAGAGCAGCGCTCCCACCTCGTCGGCGATCTTCTTGAACGGTTCGGGGTCGAGCCGACGCGAGTAGCTGGTGGTGCCGGCCACGATCATCTTCGGGCGGTGCTCGAGCGCCTCGGCGTGCACCTGGTCGAAGTCGATCCGCTCCTCGGCACCCACGCCGTACGCGACGAAGTGGTAGAGCAGACCGCTCGCGTTGACCGGCGATCCGTGGGTGAGGTGGCCCCCGTGATCGAGGCTGAGGCCGAGCACCGTGTCGCCCGGCTCGAGCAGCGCCTGGTAGGCGCACATGTTGGCGTTGGCGCCCGAGTGGGGCTGGACGTTCGCATGGTCGGCGCCGAACAGCGCTTTCACCCGCTCGATCGCCAGCGACTCGATGTCGTCGACGAAGACGTTGCCGCCGTAGTAGCGCTTGCCCGGGTACCCCTCGGCGTACTTGTTGGTCAGCACCGAACCGGTGGCCCGCATCACGGCGGGCGATGTGAAGTTCTCGCTCGCGATCAGTTGGAGTCCGGTGGTCTGGCGCTCGACCTCGCGTCGGATGAGCGCCTCGACCTCGGTGTCGGGGAGGGTGTCGGACGGGAAGGGCATCAGAATTCCTCTTCGAGTGCGGTCAGTTGGTCGACGCGACGCTGGTGGCGTCCGCCGTCGAACGGTGTGGACAGGAACAGGTCGACGATCTCCTCGGCGAGGCCGATGCCGACCACCCGAGCGCCCATCGACAACACGGTGGCGTCGTTGTGCTCACGGGCGAGGCGGGCGGTGTAGAGGCAGTTGCACAGCGCGGCGCGCACGCCGCGCACCTTGTTGGCGGCGAGCTGCTCGCCCTGCCCGGAGCCGCCGAGCACGATGCCGATGTCGGCCTCACCGTCGCGGACGCTGCGGGCCGCCGCCGCGCAGAAGGCGGGATAGTCGACGCTCTCGGTCGAGTCGGTGCCGTGGTCGATGATCTCGTGCCCCCGGGCGGCCAGACGCTCGATCAGGTGCTGCTTGAGCTCATAGCCGGCGTGATCGGCGCCGAACGCGATGCGTGCCACGTCGGCCGAGTGTACGAGCACGCCGCTCCGGGCGCCCGCCGTGTTGACGAAACGTCAGCCGCCGTCGACCTCGCCGCCGGTGAGCGCACCCTGGTCGGGGCACGCGGTGGCGAGGTACGCGTCGGTCCGCGGTGTCTCGACGGTGATCCGCATGCTCGGGTCGTCGACGAAGTCGACACGCTGGGCGTCGAACTCGGCGGCGGCCGCTCGAACGAGGGCGTCGAGGTCGTCGTCGAGCTCGGGGACCAGTACCGGATCGTCCGACTGCCTGGCCGCGAGCGCGTCGACCCATGCCGATCCGAGCGCCTCCAGGTCGTCGTCGGTCGCGCCGGCGGTCACGAGCGCGTCGAGTGCAGCCTCGGCGCGCCGGTCGAGGGGCCCGAAGAAGCCGTCGGCGACTGCGTCGCGTTCGCCGGCGAGGTCGTCCGGCCAGGCCGCGAGCATCTGGTCGTACGAGGCAGCCACGACCGGCGCGGCGACGACTTCCATCACCGGGACGATCGCCGGGTCGGGCGCGAAGTTCGCGGCGACCTGGATGACCTGCCACGAACCACCGAAGCGGCTCCATGCGGCACAGAACGAGTCGTCGCTGTCGAGGCCGGGCACACCCGTCTCGGACACCTCGACGAGCGTGTTGGTCGTGAGCGGCGGATCGGTCGGGTCGGTCGGGTCGGTCGCGTCGATCGCGGTCTCGTCGGGGACGGTGTCGTCGACCGGCTCGGCCGGCAGGGTGGGATCCGCCGTCGGCGGCTGCGTCGTCGCCGGGGTGCCGAGCAGTGTCGTGGTGGGCCCGCCGTCAGCGGTGGCGGGATCGTCGCCCCCCGAACAGCCCCCCAACACGAGCGCGATGCCGAGCACGGTCGTGGCGCGGATGGACGTGACGCGGCCGGTGCCCACGGGGACTCGCATGCGGTCATGGTCGCACGTCGCATGCGACGATGGCGGTCATGCCCGACGGCCCACGCATCCTCCTCGACTGCGACCCCGGACACGACGACGTGATCGCGATCATCGTCGCCGCACACGCGGCCGACCTGCTCGGCATCACCACCGTGGCGGGCAACGCGCCCCTCGACCGCACGACACACAACGCCTGCATCTTCCGCGACCTGCTGGGGCTGGGCGTGGGCGTGCACGCCGGTGCCGACCGACCGCTCGTCGCCGATCCCAAGTTCGCCAGCTTCGTGCACGGCGAGTCCGGGCTCGACGGTGCCGAGCTCCCGCAGCCCGATCGAGGCCCCGACTCGACCGATGCCGTGGGCTTCATCATCGAGACGGCCAGGGCCAATCCCGGCGTCTCCCTCGTGCCGACCGGGCCGCTCACGAACATCGCGCTGGCGCTGCGGGCCGCACCCGACCTCGTCGATCACGTCGGCGGCATCTCGCTGATGGGCGGCGGCACGTTCGGCAACCGCACGCCGAGCGCCGAGTTCAACATCTGGGCCGACCCCGAGGCCGCGACGATCGTGTTCGGGTGCGGCCTCCCGATCACGATGGCGGGCCTCGATGTCACGCACCAGTTCCTCGTGACGCCGGAGCGGATCGCCACGGTCGACGCGTTGGGGACGCCGTTCACGACCTTGATCGCCGACCTGTTCCGGTTCTTCTCGACGAACTACATCCGCCGCCACGACCACATCCGGGGCGCTGCCCTGCACGACCCACTCGCCGTCCTCGCGGTCACCAACCCCCAGCTGTTCGAGGGCACCGACCGCCACGTCATGATCGAGACGCGAGGCGAGCGCACCTCCGGAATGACCGTGATCGACCGCCGTGACATCAGCGACCGCGAGCGCCCGAACGTGCACGTCCTCGAACGCGTCGATGCGGACAGCGCCTGGCAGCTGGTCCTCGGGGCGCTCTCGGCCGCGGCGGCCCGGTGATCGGTGGGCGTGCTGGGTAGCGTCCCGAACGTGACTGATTCCTTTCCCCGGCAGTACGCGCGCACCCAGCGGCTCACGCTCGGAGAGCCCCGTGAACTGACCGTCTCCCCCGACGGCGCGCGGGTGGTGTTCGCGCGGTCTCGTGGCGGTGCCGATCAGGTCAACTGCCTGTGGACGATCGACGTCGCGACCGGCGCCGAGTCGTTGGTCGTCGATCCGGTCGCGCTGATCACCGAGCTCGCCGTCGACGACGCCGACGTGCCGCCCGAGGAGCGGGCGCGTCGGGAGCGTCTGCGCGAGGCGGCCGGCGGCATCACGGGCTACACCACCGACCGCGAAGTCACCCGAGCGGCGTTCGTGCTCGGCGGGCACCTCGTCGTGACCGACCTCGTCACCGGCGACCGCCGCCATCTCGACGTGCCGGGACCGGTGTTCGACCCTCACCTCTCGCCCGCAGGGGACCGGGTCGGCTACGTCCGCGGGAGGGAGCTCTGGGTCGCAGACCTCGAGGGCAGTGCGACGCGACTCGCCGGACCGGACGACGACGATGCCGACACCGTCTCGTGGGGCAGCGCCGACTTCGTCGCCGCCGAGGAGATGAACCGGTACCGGGGATTCTGGTGGAGCCCCGACGGTGCGACGATCACTGCCTGCCGCGTCGACGACACACCGGTGCGGGTGTGGCACATCTCGAACCCCGCCGACCCCGGTGCCGAGCCACGTCCGGTCCGCTACCCAGCCGCCGGGACCCCCAACCCCGAGGTGACGCTTCACCTGTGCCCGCTCGACGGCGGGCCGGCGCCAGAGGTGGTGTGGAACCGCGCCGCGTTCGAGTACCTCGCCAAGGTGGACTGGAACCGCCACGGTCTCGCGATCACGGTGCTGTCCCGGACCCAGCGCGACCTGGAGGTGCTGATCGTCGATCCGTCCACCGGCTCCACCTCGACGGCGTTCGCGGATCACGACGAGGCATGGGTCGAGCTGGTGCCCGGGACCGGGACGCTCGTCGCTCCGGGCACACCGGTGGTGTGCGCCGACCGCGACGGAGCACGCCGGTTGATCGTCGGACACGACGTCGTGTCGCCCGCCGACCTCCAGGTGCGCAGCGTCGTGCACGCCAGCGCCGAGCGCGTCGTGGTCACCGCGAACCCGCTCGACGACGCGTCGCAGCTCCACGTGTACCGATGGACGCCGGGCGACGGCTTCGAGCCGCTCACCGACGGGCTCGGCGTGCACACCGCGGCCGTCGCCGGCGACACGGTCGTGCTCCGATCGACCACCATCGACGAACCCGGTGCCCGCTGGCGGCTCCCGAACGGCGCCGTCCTCGGATCCCATGCCGAGCGACCGCTCGTGCGTCCGAACGTCCGTCTCACGACGCACTCGACCGCGTCACCCACGACGGCGGTCCTGCTCCCCCACGACCACGACGGCACGCCGCTGCCGGTGCTCCTCGACCCGTACGGCGGTCCACACGCCCAGCGCGTCGTGCGGTCACACAACGCCTTCTGCGCGTCCCAGTGGTTCGCGGACCAGGGCTTCGCGGTCGTCGTCGCCGACGGCCGAGGCACCCCCGGCCGCGGCAGTGCGTACGAGCGGGGGGTGCTCCACGACCTCGCGATGGGCGTCCTCGACGATCAGGTCGCCGCGCTCCACGCCGCGGCCGAGCGGCATCCCGAGCTCGACCTCGACCGCGTCGCGATCCGCGGATGGAGCTTCGGTGGCTACCTCGCCGCGTTGGCGGCGATGCGACGACCCGACGTGTTCCACGCCGCGATCGCCGGCGCACCGGTCACCGAGTGGCGCCTGTACGACACGTGCTACACCGAGCGCTATCTCGGCGACCCGAACGTCCAACCCGATGTCTATGACGCCAATTCGCTCCTCCCGCTCGCACCGGAGCTCACCAGGCCGCTGCTGCTGATCCACGGGCTCGCCGACGACAACGTCGTCGCGGCCCACACCCTCCAGCTCTCGTCGGCCCTGCTCGCGGCCGGCAAGCCACACGAGGTGCTCCCGCTCGTCGGCGTGACCCACATGACCCCCCAAGAGGTCGTCGCCGAGCATCTCCTCCTCCACCAGCTCGACTTCCTCCGCCGCAGCCTGCGCAGATGACCCACCCCTTCGTTCCGACCGGAACGAAGCGAGGTGGCGGGGGGTGACTATGGTGCGAGGGCGATGAACGACCGCCTGCTCGACCTCTACCGCGGCGTGGCCGTCCACGCGACGGCCGACCTCGAGCACACGGCGGCGCTC
>DATHUU010000072.1:0-1735 GCA_035461925.1 Ilumatobacter sp. | reverse complement strand
CAGGAGCTCACCGATGCCGAGATGCTGAAGTTCGCGCAGTGGACGAACTTGTCCGAGACCACCTTCGTGCTCCCCCCGAACCACGCCGCAGCCGACTACGCGGTGCGGATCTTCACCCCGCGGACCGAGCTGCCGTTCGCCGGCCACCCCACACTCGGCACGTGCCATGCCTGGCTCGAATCCGGCGGCGTGCCCCGTTCGGCCACGGAGGCGGTCCAGGAGTGCGGTGTTGGACTCGTCCGGGTCCGGCTCGGCCAACACCTCGCGTTCGCCGCGCCGCCGACGATCCGGTCGGGTGCTGTCGACCCCGTCGATCTCGAACGCGTGCTCGCCCGATTGGGGCTGCGCGATGACGATGTGGTCGCCCACAACTGGGTCGACAACGGGCCCGGCTGGATCGGGCTCCTGCTCCGCGACTCCGAGGCCGTGCTGTCGGTGGACCCCGATCCGCTCGACGATCTGTACGTCGGGATCATCGGACCGACACCGCCCGGTTCGGAGGAGTCGTTCGAGGTGAGGGCCTTCTTCCCCTCAGGCGGAGGCACTGCGGAGGACCCGGTCACCGGCAGCCTGAACGCATCGCTCGCGCAGTGGTTCGTCCGCGACGGGATCGCCGAACCGCCGTACCGCACACGACAAGGCACGGCGATCGGTCGCAGCGGTGTGGTGACGATCGACCGGTCACCCAAGGGCGAGATCTGGGTCGGCGGTGCGACCCGTACCCGCATCACCGGCACGGTCGATCTCTCAGGCTGAACGGGCGATCATCTGCTCAGCGAGGCGGGTCGGTCCGGCCGGTGAAGTCATCCATGGTGTGGTACACGCCGATGACGCGGTCGGCGATGAAGTCGCGCACGCCGGTCGGGACGACACCTTTGAGCATCTCGCTGAGCATCACCGTCTTCGGCAACACGACGCACGCCCGCCCGGCGAGCATCGCGGTCCATGCCTCTTCGACGACGTCGGCCGGCTCGAGGATCGGGAGCAGGGGCGCCGACCTGGCGCCGTCGAACATGCCGGTGCGCACGTAGTACGGGCACACCGTCGTCACCTTGACGTGGTCGAAGCCGGCCTGCTTGAGCTCCAGGCGGACCGAGTCGGACCACCCGATCACCGCCCACTTCGACGCCGCGTACACCGCCATGCGCGGGTTGGGGGTGAAGCCCGCCGCCGAGGCCAGATTGAGCATCCGGCACTCGCCTGATGCGGCGATCATCGCCGGGAGGAACGCGTGGGCGACGTACATCGGGGCCAGGGTGTTGACGTCGATCGTGAACTTGGTGTCGCGTTCGAGGTCGGTCTCCCAGAAGTACTTGTTGCCGCGAACGACACCGGCGTTGTTGATCAACACGTCGATCCCGTCGAGATCGTCGAGGACCGCCGCAGCGGTGTCGGCGACCGCCGCAGCGTCGGCGACGTCGACGACGTAGCCGCTGATCTCCGCGACGGAGGCGCCGGCACCGGTCCGGGCGTCGGCGAGCTCTGCGAGGGTGTCGTTGAGGGCCGACTCGTTGACGTCCCAGAGCACGACGGCGGACGCCCGCTCGGCGATGGCGCGCTCGGCGAACAGACGGCCCATCCCCATCGCCGCACCGGTGACGAGGACGCGCTTGCCGGCGACTGATCTCATCTCGACCTCCTCGACGTGGTCCGCGGCCGCGCGGGCTCCTGCGCCCCCCGAGCGGCGAGGGAGTCGGCGGGCACCGGAGCGGAGTCGAGGGAGCTCTCATGAGAT
>DATHUU010000071.1:0-6629 GCA_035461925.1 Ilumatobacter sp. | reverse complement strand
GACGATCCGCTTGCGGACCAGCTTCTTGGTCAGGCTGCGCACGGCCTCCTTGACCTGCTTCTCCTGGCCCTCGAACTCGGCGCCCTCGGCGCAGAGCGTGGCGAGGGCCTTCGCCGACGCGGCGTCGGTGGCCGCGTTGCGCTCGGCCTTGCCGGCGATCTTGACGGCCGCGGCGACGTCGTCGCTGACGAGTCCCTCGACCGCGGTGAAGACCTCGGGTGTGTATTGGACGACCGGGGTGAACGCCAGCGGCTCGATCGGACCGGTGGTGGCGATCACGCTGGCGACGAGCTGACGCTGCAGCGCGATCGACTCCTTGATCCAGACCTTGCAGGCCTCGAGGGCGTCGGCCAAGACGGCCTCGTCGACCTTCGGGGCGCCGTCCTCGTAGTAGTAGAAGCTCTTCTCGGTGCCACCGGCCTCGACCATCATCACGGCCACGTCGCCGTTGTCGAGCTCGCGACCGGCCACGACGATCTCGAACGTGCCGTCCTCGACCTCCTGGTAGGTCGGGTGCGGGATCCACGTGCCGTCCTGGCTGTACGCCATGCGGACCGCACCGAGCGGGCCGTCGAACGGGATCCCGGAGATCATCAGCGCAGCGGACGCCGCGTTGATCGACAGCACGTCGTGCTGATTCTGTTGATCGGCACCGAGGACCGTCGTGACGATCTGGGTCTCGTTGCGGAAACCCTCCGCGAACGACGGGCGCAGAGGCCGGTCGGTGAGACGACAGGTGAGGATCGCGTCCTCCGTGGGACGGCCCTCACGACGGAAGAACGAGCCAGGGATCTTGCCGGCCGCGTAGGCCCGCTCCTCGACATCGACCGTCAGCGGGAAGAAGTCCATGCCGGGACGGACGTCCTTGGCGGCGTTGGCGGTGGTGATGACCTTCGTGCCGCCGATGGAGGCCACGACGGCCCCCTGGCTCTGCGGCGCGAGCTTGCCCGTCTCGAAGGTGAGCGTCTTGTCGGAACCCGAGATGGGTCCGGAGACGCGGATGGGGTCAGCCACGAATGGCTCCTTTCCGGCGCGAGCGCACGCTTGCGCCGCTCTGGAGCGACCGAGCCGGTTCCCAGTTGGCAGTCCCGCGACGGCACCTGTGTGCGCCCCGGAAGAGGCAACCGGCAACCAACTCTCACGGAAGTTCCGCTGATCGCTCGGTGTGTACGACCCGTGGACCTTCCACGAGCCGCTCGTCATCTTACCGGATCGAAGCTCGCGCCCCGTGCGACACTGGGACATGACCTCCACCGAGATCACCACCACCTGGGGACAGGCCGGATTCGTCGTCCTCTCGGCCGCGCTGATGTACCTGGCCATCATCGCTGCGGTCCGGATCAACGGACTTCGGAGCTTCTCGAAGATGTCGTCGTTCGACTTCGCGACCACCGTCGCCATCGGATCGCTCCTGGCCACGATCTCGGTCTCGCGCTCGTCGCTGACCGAGGGCCTCGTGGCCATCGCCGTGCTGTTGACGATGCAGGCGATCGTGGCCATCGGTCGCAAGATCGGCGCGGTCGACCGACTGGTCGACAACCAGCCGGTGCTGCTGTTGGCCGAGGGTCGGCTCCTCGACGACAACCTGCGGCGCGCTCGGGTCACCGAGGCGGACGTCACGGCCAAGCTGCGTCTGGCCGGGGTGATCGATCAGAGGAGCGTGCGGTTCGTCGTGCTCGAGACGACCGGGGACTTCAGCATCGCGACCGCGGCCGGCCCCCTCGATGCCAGCATCCTGCAGGGCGTCAAGGACGCCGACGTGCTCCTGTCGGCCGCTCGCTGAGCAGCGATCCGGGGTGCGGCGAACGCCGGTGGATCAGCGCCGCAGACCCAGTTCGACGATGAGGGCGCGATAGCGCTCGACGTCGATGTCGCGGAGGTAATCGAGGAGCCGACGGCGACGGCCCACGAGCATCAGCAGACCACGGCGGCTGTGGTGGTCCTTGGCGTGGGTCTTGAGGTGATCGGTGAGGTGCTGGATGCGGTCGGTGAGGAGCGCGATCTGGACCTCGGGCGAGCCGGTGTCGTTGTCGGACTTGCCGTGCTTCGCGATGATCTCGGCCTTGGGCGTGAGCGCCATGGTGTATCTGCCTTCCGGTTGGAGGTCGCGCCGCCCGTCGGGACGGTCGCATCACGCCGAAGGGTTGGCCTCGACGGACCCCGCAAGGCTACGGCCGGTGCGTGCCGTGTCACAACCGCGCCGGTGTCGGCGGCGGGTAGGGTCCGGCGCCGTGAGTGCCAGCGTCACGAGCCTCGTCGACGGCATCCGGGTCAACGGCGCCTCCAAGCGGTTCGGTGAGCTCGACGTCATCCCCCCGACCGATCTGGTCGTCGCACCCGGCGACGTCGTCACCATGATCGGGCCGAGCGGTTGCGGCAAGACGACGTTGCTGCGGATGATCGCCGGTCTCGAAGCACCGACCGCCGGGGCGATCGTGATCGACGGCGTGTCGCCCGGTGAGGCCCGCCGACACAAACGCATCGGCTTCGTCCCACAAGCGCCGGCGTTGCTCCCGTGGCGGACCGTCGAGGACAACGCTCGCCTGCTGCTCGACCTCAATCGGTCGGCCAATCGTGGCAGCGGGAACGATCCGCTGCCACTGCTCGAACGGGTGGGCCTCGGCGAGTTCCGGGGCGCCTACCCGCACGAGCTGTCCGGCGGGATGCAGCAACGGGTCGGCCTGGTCCGCGCCTTCGCGCTCGGGGCCGACTACCTCCTCATGGACGAGCCGTTCGCCGCGCTCGACGAGATCACCCGGGCCGACATGCGACACCTCCTCGCCGAGCTGTCGGAACCGACCGGCGCCGGGGTCGTGTTCGTGACCCACTCGCTCGCCGAGGCGGTGTTCCTGTCCGACCGGATCGTCGTGATGTCGCCGCGTCCCGGACGGATCGTGGGGACGGTCGGGGTGCCACTCCCCCGCCCTCGCGTGCCGGAGCTGGAGGACACCTCGGAGTTCTTCGCGCTCGAGACCCAAATTCGCGCGATGTTGCTGGCCGGAGCGGGTCGGTGAGGCGGCCCAGGCTGGAGACCGCGCTGTGGAGCGCGGCCGGCGCAGTCGGGTTGATCGCCGTGTGGGAGGCGCTCGTCCGTGTGCTCGACGTGCGCCCGATGGTGCTGCTCGCTCCGAGCCGGATCCTCTCGACGTTCGTCGACGACCCGGGCCCCTATCTGCAGGACAGCTGGGTGACGGCGCGCCACCTGCTGGCCGGGCTCGCGATCTCGCTCGTGATCTCGCTCGTCGTGGGAGCGTTCCTGGCCGCGGTGCGCGAGCTCGAGCACCTGGCGCAACCTCTGCTGGTGTTGATCATGGTCACGCCGTGGGTCGCGTACATCACGTCGGTCGTGCTCGTCGTGGGCGGTGGACAGCCGGCCGTCGTGTTCCTCGTCGCGTTCGTCACGATCCCCGCCTTCGTGTACGCGACCGCGGAGGGCATGCGGGGTGCCGACCCGGCGGCGCGCGAGCTGTTCGCGTCGATCGATGCGTCACGGTGGGAGGTCCTGTGGCGACTTCGGTTGCCGTCGGCGCTCCCGTCGATCTTCACCGCCACCCGGTTCAACGTCGGTCTCGGACTGGGTGCCGCGTACTTCGCGGAGGGCGCCGCACTGCGGCTCGACGGGCTCGGGGACACCGGGCGTAGAGCGGCGGCGTTCAGCGACGGCGAGGCGCTGTGGACGACGATCCTGTGCGCCGCGCTCCTCGGCATCGCCGCGCAGGTCGCGATCGCCGCGCTCGAGCGATGGCTGCTGCGTTGGCACCAGTCACAGCGCTGATCCGATGACCTGTCGCATCGACGCCGTACGCTGATGACTCCTGCCCTGTGCTCGACAACCCCCACGGTCAAACCCTCAGGAACTGCCCGATGATGCGTACACCCGTCCTGCTCGCCGCCGTGCTCACGGTGGGACTCACCGCCTGCTCCGGCGACGACGACACCACCACCGAGAACACCACCACCGAGAACACCACCACCGACGACACCACCACCGACGACACCACCCGCGACGACACCACCCCCGACGTCTCCGCTCCGGAGACGTCCGCACCCGAGGCGGGTGGCCTCGAGGTTGCGGCGGGCGAGCCGTTCCCGGCAGAGCGGTGCGCTGCCAACGAGGCGGCCGGCACCATCGACTACTTCACGGGCTTCGACTATGCCGCCACCGCGTCGATCCTCGAGGTCATCGTCGCCGAGGAGGCCGGCTACTACGACGAGCTCTGCCTCGACGTCGAGATCACGCCGAGCTTCTCGACCGCCAACTACGCGCTGGTCGCCGGCAACGAGGCCCAGTTCTCGTCGGCCGGATCGTTCAGCGAGCTCGCCACGCAGGCGCGCGCGAACGAGGCCGAGCTGGTGGCGTTGTCGGTCGGCGGACACATCGCCGTCGACGTGCTGATGGTCAAGCCCGACCGTGCGACGTCACTCGCCGAGCTCGCCGGTCAGACGATCGGCATCAAGGGTGCGCTCGCGCCGTCGATCGCAGTGATGCTGCAACAGGAGGCCGGCCTCGTGGAGGGCCAGGACTTCGAGACCGCCCTGCTCGACGGCTTCGACCCGTTCGCCCACTGGGCGATCGATGACATCGCGGCCCTGCCGGGATGGCGGAGCAACGAACCGGGAGCGCTCACCCGCGGTGGTGAGACCTTCGACCTGTACGACCCGGCCGAGTTCGGGGTGCCGGGTTCGTTCGGTCTGATCTACACGAACGCCCGGTTCCTCGCCGACCATCCGACCGCGGCCGAGGACTTCATGCGAGCCACGATGCGCGGCCTCGCCGACGCGATCGCCGATCCGGAGGCCGCAGCGACCGCGGCGTTCTCGCTGGCGGAGGCGAACGGCAACCCGAGCTTCCTGTCGATCGAGGGCGAGACCTTCCGATGGACGACCGATGCCGAGGCGATCGTGGCATCGACGCCCGACGGCAGTGCAATCGGTGTCCCCATGGCCGCCGAGCTGGCAACGCAGATCGCCGCCTACGACGCCGTCGGCTACTACGGCGAGGACGGTCCACCGCCGATCGACGGCCGCTTCCACCCCGACCTCGTCGCGGGCCTGTACGACGAGTCCGGCACCGTCATCTGGCCCGGCTGATGCGACGCAGACAAGTCGTCAGACGCCGAGCAGGTCGCGGGCGTGGGCGATGTCGGCCTGCAGCTGCGAAACGAGCGCGTCGATACCGTCGAACTTGCGTTCGGAGCGGAGGAAGTTGACGAAGCGCACCTTCGCCTCCTCGCCGTAGAGGTCGCCCTCGAAGTCGAGCAGGTGGGCCTCCAGCAGCGAGCTGTCGGCGTGCTCGTAGAAGGTGGGGCGTCGGCCGAGGTTGATCGCGCACGCGTGCACGTCGCCGTTCGGACGCTCGTACCAACCTGCGTACACACCGTCGGCGGGGACGCACACCCGGTTCGGGACCTCGACGTTCGCCGTCGGGAACCCCAAGAGGCGACCGCGCTGATCGCCGGTCACGACCTTGCCGCGGGCTTCGAAGGGCCGGGTCAGCATGGTGGCAGCCATCTCGACGTCGCCGCCGGCGAGCGCGCGGCGGATCGCGGTGCTGCTCACCGGCTCGTCGACGCCGTCGGCACGTGGGACGAGCACCAGCGGGGCGACCTCGAACCCGTAGGTGGCCCCGACCTCCCGGAGCAGGGCGACGTTGCCCTCCCGATTGCGGCCGAAATGGAAGTCGGCTCCGACGACGATGAGCTTCGTCGAGAGGCACTTGACGAGCACGCGCTCGATGAACGCCAGGGCGGACTCCTGCGACTGCGCCTCGTCGAACGGCAGGACGACCGCGGCGTCGACGCCGGTCTGCTCCATCAGCTCGAGCCGCTGCGCGTGGTCGGTCAGCAGCTTCGGGGCCGATTCGGGTCGGACGATCACCGCAGGGTGCCGGTCGAAGGTCACGACCGCCGAGCGGCAACCGCACGCGGCAGCTCGACGTCGCACCTCCTGGATGACGGCCTGATGACCGAGGTGGAGACCGTCGTAGGCGCCGATCGTGATGACGGTCTCCTCGCCGGGGAAGGGCGGGACGGAGGCATCGGTGACGACCAGCACGAGCGTGGAACCTATCCGGCAGCCGCGGTCGGAAGCACGACGGAAGGCTTCGCGTCGTGGTCGCCGAAGGCTTCGTAGACCGCGATGAGGGTCGCGTCGGGGTCGAACACGGCCCATGGCCCGTCGCCCCGGTCGATCGGGCGCGGCAGGACACGCCCGTTCGCGACCAACCGGGCGAGATTGGCGTCCGCGGTCACGGCCGCCAACCCGCGGACTGCGGCGTCGACGCCGAGCAGATCGCAGGTCTCGGGTGGTGCTGCCTCGGCGATCGTGAACTCGCCGACCGCGGTGCGACGCAGGTTGCGCAGGTGTGCGCCACCCCCGAGGAGGCGGCCGAGATCGGCGGCGAGCGTGCGCACGTACGTGCCGGGCGAGCACTCGACGTCGATCGACAGGACCCCCGGCTCGGGCTCACCGGTGATGTCGAAGGTGTGGATCGTGACCTGACGTGGCGGACGATCGATCTCGATGCCCTGCCGCGCGAGCTCGTGGAGGCCCCGGCCGCCGATCTTGACCGCTGACACGATCGGCGGGTTCTGCTCGATCTCGCCGACGAGGTGTGCGGCACCCGTTGC
>DATHUU010000070.1:0-11360 GCA_035461925.1 Ilumatobacter sp. | reverse complement strand
AGTCGCCGCCCTCGTCGCCGTTCATGAGGTCGTCGCCCCACGCACCGTGCATCGAGTCGTGGCCCGGCCCACCGCGCATGATGTCGTTGCCGCCGGTCTCGATCCCAGGCTGGTCGAGCGGAGCGTCCGGTCCGGCAGCGCCCGGGAACGGCCCGCCCACGGAGCCGACCACGTCGAGTTGGAGATCCACCCGCCGGTCGAACCGTTCTGGGGTGAAGTAGCCGACCCCGGTCAGGAACGGCGGACCGCTGTAGCTCCCCGTCGACGGAGCTTCGGCGAACAGCGCACCGTCGGCGCCGAGCTCGCTGTTGAGGATGCTGCCGCGGTCGCCGACCATGGCGTCCTCGCCGAGGCCGCCGTAGATGGTGTCGTCGCCGAGCTCACCGAACAGGTCGTCGTCGCCGGCCTGACCACGGATCAGGTCGTCGCCGTCCTGTCCCCAGATCGCATCGTCGCCGTCGTTCCCGTCGAGCGCGTCGTCACCGAACTCGGTCACGTCCGCCACACCCGGGTCGAGCTGGGTCGCGGTGCGGAACCAACGGTGCCGGGCGCCGTCACCGACGTGCTCTTGGTACTCGTCGTCGACGATCCAGCGCTCCAGCGTGCCGTTGTCGCCGAGGACGAAGTCGTCCTCGCCGTCGCCCTGGATGTCGTCGTCGCCGTCACGATGCGTCACGTTGGAACCGCCGACGATGTCGTCCTCGCCGTGGTCGCTCGCCGCGCCGTCGCGATCGGCGCCCTCGCTCACGAGACCCGTCCCGACCCAGGCGGCCGCGGGTGTCCCGGGCATGATCATGCCCGGCGAGTAGGGCGCGAGATCGCCGTACATCTGGTCGTCGCCACCATTGCCCTCGACGGCGTCGTCGTCGTCTCCACCGCCGACCCAGTCGTTGCCGTCCTGGCCGAACGCCACGTCCTCGCCGGACCCGCCCGAGACGACGTCGTCACCGAAGCGCCCGGTGTGGACAGCCGAGCGATCCAGCAGGATCACCAGTCGGTCACTGTCGGCGCCCAGCCACCAACCGGGCCGGTCGTCGAGATGGTCCGTCGTGAAGTACGACGAGTCCACGAGGTCGTCGTACACGTCACTCAGGTCGCGAACGATCCTGGCGTTGTCGCCGGCGATCACGTCGGCATCACCACCACCGAAGATCGCGTCCGACCCGTCGGGGTCGCCGAGGTCGGCGCCGGCAGCGCCGAGTGGGAGCCCACCGTCAGCGGCGAGGAAGCTCGACCCGCCGATGATGTCGTCCTCGCCGTCGTTGCCCTCCAGCCAGTCACCGTCCTGGTTGCCTTCGATGAAGTCGTCGTCGGCGTTGCCCTGCACGAGGTCGGAGCCGCCTTCGCCGTACATGCGGTCACTGCCGTCGTTGCCCTGCATGTGGTCACCGCCCGAGACCTGGTCGAGGTCCGGCTTCTCCCGGTCGAGCAGAGTGACGACACGCTTCCTGGCGCCCTCGATCACGTCGTCGGGCTCCCAGGCGGACGCGTCGTCGGGGTCGACCACCCGCTCGATGTCACCGTTGTCACCGAGCATCACGTCGTGGTCGCCGTTGCCCTGCATGAGCACCTCGCCGTCGTCCAGGCGGACGTCGTCGCCGCGAGTCCAGCTCGACGAGCCGCCGATCATGTCGTCCTGACCGATGGCCGACGGGAGCAACGGATCGTCGCCGTACATCTCGTCGACGCCGCCGTTGCCCTCCATGTAGTCGTCGTCGTCACCGCCGTACATCTCGTCGTCGCCACCGACGCCGAACAGGTGATCGTCGGCGTCGTTGCCGTACATCAGGTCGTCGGTGTCGTCGGGCCCGCCGAGGCCCTCGACGTCGGGGCCCAGGTCGAGATCGACGTCGTACACGGGAGCCCCACCGGGCCAGGCGCCGGACGAGGTCTCACCGATGATGCCGAGGTCGCCGACGAGGTAGTCCTCGTCGTTGCCGCCGTACATCTGGTCCCGGCCGAGCTGACCGTACAGCCGGTCCTGACCGTCGAGGCCCTGGATCAGATCGTGGCCGTACACCGCGGCAGCGTTGTCGACGGTCATCGTCACCCCGCCGAGCACGGTGACGACGGCGTTGTCGCCCAGGATGACGTCATCGCCCTCGTTCCCGTACAGCACGTCGCCGCTCGGCGACCCGTCACTCGCGTTGTCGCGTGCGATGCCGTACGTGAGCGACCCGGCGCTGCCCTCGAGCGCGGCACGCCCACTCGTGCCGCCGACGATTCGGTCGTCGCCCGTGTTGCCGGAGATGACGTCGTTGCCGTCGTTGCCCTCCATCAGATCCCGTCCGGCGCCACCCGACATGATGTCGTGCCCGTTCCCGCCGAACATCAGGTCGTTGGCGTCCTCGCCGAACATCCGGTCGGCGCCGCCGGGCGCGACGTCGTTGACGTCGAGCAGCGTCACCGTACGGTTCTTGACCGAGGCGTCGTCGGGCTCCGTGGGTGGATCGGCTGGTCGGGTGATCCGGCCGTTGTCGCCGATCATCACGTCGGCGAGCGCGCCGCCGTACATCCAGTCGTCGCCGTCGGAGATCCCGGCCTGTGACGACCCGCCGATCATGTCGTCCTGCCCCGCCTCGCCGCGCATCACGTCGCCGTCGGCGTTGCCCTCCATGTAGTCGTCGCCGAGGCCGCCGCGCATGTCGTCGACGCCCTCGTTGCCGAACATCCGATCCGCACCGGCGTCGCCGTACATCACGTCGGCGCCGGCGTTGCCGAACATCAGGTCGTCGCCCTGGTTGCCACGGACCGGGTTGTCGTCGCCGTCACCGGCGTGGATGATGTCGCCGTCGTTGCCACCGTCGATGTCGTCGTTGCCGCCCTCGCCGAAGATCAGGTCGCGACCGTTCCCGCCACGGATGCAATCGGCCAGGTCGGTGTCGCTGCTCGGGCCGCCACACGACGGAGTGCCTCCGGTGCCGGTTCCGACGTCCGTGACCGACAGTTCGAGCGCCGCGGGATCGCTGCGCGTCGACTTGGACCCGGACTGGTCGATGGTGGCGTCGTCGCCGACGATGATGTCGACGCCGTCGTTCCCGTTCAGGCGGTCGTTGCCGGTGCCGCCGGCGATGTCGTCGTTGCCCGGTCCTCCGGACACGACGTCGCTGCCTCCGTTGCCGAGCAGCCAGTCGTGGCCCCAGTTGCCGGTGATGGTGTCGCGCCCACTTCCCCCGCGGATCGTGTCGTCGCCACCCGAGGTGTCCACCTGTGGGTCGGGGTTGGTGTCGGTCTCCGTCGTCGCCGCGCCGGCGTCACCCTCGATCAGATCGTCGCCCTGGTTGCCGCACATCACGTCGTCGCCGGAGCCGCCGAACATCTCGTCGTTCCCGTCCCCGCCCCAGACGATGTCGTCGCCGTCGCCGCCGCTGACCTTGTCGGACGCGGCCGCGTCGCCGTCGGGATCCTCGGCGGTGTCGGAGGCGCACTGCGCCAGGTCGGTGACTCGCTCGTCGCCGTACACCTTGTCATCGCCGGTGCCTCCCTCGACCGTGTCCGGCCCGGTGCCGCCGGCGAGGTCGTCGTCGCCGTCGGTGCCGCCGGGCGCGTCGGTTCCCGGGCCACCCTGCACGAGGTCGGCTCCCGGACCACCGTCGGCCACGTCGTCGCCCGGGCCGCCCTGGATCTGGTCGTTCCCGTCGCCGCCGTTCAGGATGTCGTCACCCTCTTCACCGTTGATCGTGTCGTTGTCGGCACCGCCGTTGATCGTGTCGATGCCCTTGCCACCCTGGAGACGGTCGTTGCCCGCGTCGCCGTTGAGGGTGTCGTTCCCGTCGCCGGCCTGGATCACGTCGTTGCCGGACCCGCCGCTCAGGTTCACGTCGATCGTGAACGGGATGGAGGAGTCCGTCGGGGCGCCGCTGCCGTCTTCCGGCGGACGCTCCTGGTCGGCACCCGGCAGCATCGACAACGTGTCGTCGCCGTCGTCGGCGTTGGCCTGGACCGCGGTGATGACGACGCCGCTGTCGAACTCACCGCCGATGCCGTACGTCTGATAGACGCCGAACGCGCTGACCGAGAACCCGCCGTCGTCGTTGATCGGGCGAACAGTGAACTCCTCGTCCACCACGTCGGTCGAGATGTTCCGCTTGTTCCGCTCGCTCTGTGGCCCCATGTGCAGCACGAGCGTCTGCCCGTCGACCCGGGCCAGCACCGGCTTGGGCGGCTCGCACTTGCCCTCGAAGTTCAAGAGCTCGATCTCGAGCAGAGTGAAGTCGAACCGGATGCTCGTGATGAACAAGTTGAGCTCGACGAACGCCTTGATGAACGCCTCGAGCTTGCCGGAGACGTCGAACAGGCAGAGCGGGTTCTGCAGCTTGTTGAAGATCTCCTCGATCCGCAGCTTGCCGTCCGGTTCGGGCGAGTCGTTGAGGTTGAGGTCGACGGTGATGCGGAGGCCGGCCACGATGCCGGCGGTCGCGATCACGACCGAGACACCGGCCTGCGCGTAGACCTCACCGATGAAGCTGATCTCGGGCACGTCGACGCCGTTGACGTCGAGATCGTCGATGAAGATGCCGTCGAACAGGTAGATGCCCGAGGCACCCGACAGCACCTTGCGCAGACCACTCGTGTCGTAGCCCACTGCGAAGCGACCGCGAACCGTCACCGAGCCACCGACACCGATCGCGATCGGCACCGGCCCCACCATGATCGGTGGGAAGTTGTAGCTGAACCCGGCCGACGCTTCCAGTGGCCCGAAGTCGTACCGAACGAGGGTGATGTCCTGGCCCATCAGGAGCCCGAAGATCTGGCTCGGGTTGTCCAGGAACGGGAACGTCAGCCCCGGGACACCGAACGTCCCGGGGAGGTTCGCCTTCGTCGATGCGGTCGGTGTCGCCGCCTTCTCGTCGATGTTGCTGCCGGCGAGGGGTTGCGACAGGAGCGATCCCGCGAACGCGTCGGCGTTCTTCACCAACGACGCCGCGCTGGTGGGGCCCTGCGCGGTGCGGCCACCGACCGGGTCGACGTCGAACGAGCCGCCGCCGAGCTCACCGAGGGAGAAGTAGCCGCCGCCGGTCGGCGCGTTGTTCACGAAGCTGATGAAGGCCGCGATGCTCTGGATGAGCGACAGGTCGTTGCCCGAGATCAGCTCCATCAGTCCGAGGAGCGTCACCGGCGGCTGTCCGACCATCTCCGCGAGGTCGCTCACGACCGGGATCGGTGCCGTCAGCGTGTCGATCACCGGCTGGAACGGACCGGTGAACCGGCGCACCTCCTTGAGGATCGGGTCGAGGAAGCTCTCGATCAGCGGTCCGACGTCGAGGTGGAGCTGATCGAACGTGACCTTCAGGTCCTTGTTCTGCCCGGGGTTCAGGCCCTTCGCCCACTCGAGACCCACGTGGCCGACCACGCTCGGGAAGCCGGCCGCCTGGCCGCCGACGATCCCGGTCCGGAACGCCAGGTCGACGTTGGCGTCGATCTCGAGCGTCGGCTGCAGCCGGACGTCGCTCGCGTTGTTGAACCCGAGCGTGCTCTCCGACCCGTTGGTGATGTCGAGTCCGGTCGTCAGCGCCAGCTGCGTGGGGTTGTCGGCGTTGTCGGCGACCTTGACCTCGAGGAACGCGATCTGGCCGGCGATGCACCGGTTGTTCGCGAAGTCGCCGGTGATCGGTGAGTCGGCGAGGTCCGGGCAGGTCGTCGACGGATCGGCGGCGTCGCCGAGGGTGATGTCGGCGGTGAGGAGCAGCTCTTCGTTCGGGCGCACGTTCCCGCCCGGGTCGCTGACGCCGATGTACGGTCCGGTCTGGCGGCTGAGCCCGAGGTCGACGACGAAGTTCCAGTTCACGCCGGGGCGGATGGCGCCGGCAAGTCGCAGCGGCACGCCGTCCATCCCGAGGTCGAACGGGAGCTCGTAGTCGGCCTCCTGACCGAGCCCGAAGATCACCCGGAGGTCCTCGATCCCGATCACGCTGTCCCCGTCCGCGCAGGGCGCGCCGGAGCAGGTGCCCAGCACGGCGATGTCGGTCGGGTCATCGGCGATGTCGACCCCGTTGGCGGCGCGCAGCAGACCGGTCGCCGCGAGCTCGTCGTAGACGAACTGCCGGATCAGGTCGCGAAGCTCGCCGTAGGTCGTCGCGTCGTAGACGTCTTGCGGGATCGAGTCGACGATGAACTGGGCCGCCTCGCGCAGCGCACCGGCGACGTCGGCGCCGGCGTCGAGGGCGTCACCGACGATGGGGATCTTGTTGTTGCCGGCCTCTGTCGAGCCCGAGGCACGGAGGCTCTGCTCGACGGACCCGATGATCTCCGGGAGCGCCTTGAACAGCAGCTCCCAGTCCAGCGCCGCGGCGAGGATGTGGTCGAGCAGGTCCTGGGGGATGTACGGCGTGATGGTGAAGTCGGGCTCGACGACGAGGCCGAGATCGGCGACGTAGTTCACGTCGATGATCTCGCCTTGCGCGTTCTTGACGGCCAGGCCGAGCGAGATCGCTGCGCAGCCGAGACCCTCCAGGTCGGCAGTGACGTCCGGATCGGGATCAGCAACGTCCTCGATCAAGATCGTGCCGCAGTCGTTGCTGTCGAGCGCGGTGAACTGAGGCGTCAGGTACGTGCCGATGTTGTCGAGGAAGGTGCCGATCTCGACGGGCGTGGCGATGTTCCCGATCGTCAGTTGGGCGCCCAGCTTCACCGTCCCGAGCCCCCCGCGATCGTCGGTGTCGTCGTCGGGATCTCCCTCGTCGAACGCCGAGGTGCCGGCGACGACGGCGAACGGGCCGAGTGCAGCCGAGAAGTTCAGAGCCTCAGCCGAGAACTGACCGGCGAGCTCGACGCCGGTCCCGGGCATGACCCACACCTGGGGGGTCGCCAGCGACGGCGCAAAGGCGAGCTTCAGGCGCGCGCCGGCGTCGTAACCGACGGACACGTCGCCGTCGCTGTTCGCGGACACCAGCCCACCGAGGCCGTCGACGTCGGCGTTGATCGACGACGTGAGCGCCGGCATGTTGACCTCGCTCGGGGCGCACAGGGTGGCGTCGTTGCACCGGCCGACGAACAGGTCGAGGACGACCACGTCGTTCCCACCGATCTCATCGAACGCCAGCCCGAAGCCCTCGGTCAGTCCGAGCTTCTCCTGGACGACCTGTTCGAGCTTCTGGATCGAGCTCGGCTGGCTCAGGCTCGGGTACTCGGACTCGTGCGGACCGTCGATGTCGGTGAAGTCGACCGACACCTGGAACCCGGCCGGCGTCTCGGTGCTGCGCTCGGTGACCGGCTCACCCGCGGTCCCGGTGAGCTGGATGGTCGCGGCGGCCGTCGGGGTCGCTCCGACGGTCGCGACGTTCGTCTCGTTGGCCGACACCGAGCCACCACCGTTGGTCACGCTCCACGCCGCTGCGGACACGGGCTTGTGGTGGACCGCTTGGCAGTAGATGGTCGCCTGCCCGGCTCCGTCGAACACGAGCGCGTTGGGGTCGCCGGTCACGGTCCCGCCGGTCGCGTCGCTCCCACAGCGGACATCTGCCGCCGGCTGCCTGATCTCGCTGATCGTGCGGCGGATCTCGGAGATCTGCCCGAGGAGCGAGCGGGGCGAGATCCCGACGATCGGGAGCTCGGTGTCGAGCGCCTCGCCGAGTCCGGGGCCGCCGGCGTTCTCGATGACGGCGACGATCTGGTCGAGGTTGGCGAGGAGCGTCTCGAGCAGGGCCAGCGGGCTGCTGACCTCGACCCGGTAGAGGTCGCCACTGTTCCACGCGCTGTCGGCGACCCCGCCGAGCGGTTGGGCGCACGTCAGCGAGGTTGCTGTCCGCGCGCTGACCTCGCACGACGACCCGTCGGTCATGTTGACGACCCGGGCGCCGATCACCGAGTCCGTGAAGCTCGCGCCACTCGCCTCCAGCACGGTGGTGCTCTCGGCGGCGTTGGTCGCCGTGCCGAACAGGTTCGGCACCGGGTTGAAATTGGCGAACAGGCCGTCGAAGTTCGCATCCGGGGTCACCGTCGGCGCTCCGACCAGCACCGGGTTCCAGACCACGTCGACGCCGGCCGTGCCGATGTCGTTCCCGTTCAGGGTCGCCGTGATGTCGAAGCTGCCGTCGAACCGGAGGTTGAGCGGGCCGACCGTCGTGCGGTCGGTGATGTCGAACAGCAGCTCCCGGAGCGGGATCGCGTTCGGAACCGGCTGGCCGAGCACGGTCATCGTCCCCGACTGCGGGACGAGGTCGACGCGGAGCACGGGGTCGGCATCGACGGCCTTCTGGAGCTCGAACTGGGGCACCGACGCGGTGACCTCGAGGAAGCCGAGCTGACCGGACAGCGTCGGGGAGTTGGCGACGAAGCTGGCGTCCTCGATCGCGAACTCGGGGACCGCCGGGTCGACCTCGACGAAGAACAGGTTGAGCGCGTCGTCGCAGTCGGCCGGGTCGGTGATCGACGGGTCGGGGCAGCCGCCGTCCGCGCTCTCGACCTCGTCCCAGTCGTCCGGGTGGAGGAGGAAGACACCCGCCGTCAGGTCGAGCGCGATCGGGCCGGCGTCGGCGGTGACGTCGCCGCTCGTCGTCTGCAGGCCGGCGACCCCGGTCTGCGACTCGAGCTGGCTCCCGACGTTGATCGGGAAGGTCACCGCGGCTGGGTCGACCGAGAAGTCGAGGTCGGCGGTGAGTGCCCGCGTGGTCGGGTTGTAGGCGAACAGGTCGTCGGGCAGCGCATCGCCGGCGAGATCGTCCATCGCGGCACCGAGCTGCTGCACCGACAAGGGTGGCTGGATGCTGGTGCGGGGCACCGTGCGGTCGACGTCCCCGTCGTTGTCGTCGTCGAACGTCGCGCCGTAGTCGACCTCGACGACGAAGTCCCCATCGGCGGTCATGGTGAACACCGCGTTCTTGGTCGGCGACGTGCCGATGGTGTCGGGCGACGTCGCGTTGGCGCCGGCCGTGGCGACGGTCGACGACCACTGCACCGACCCGGCGGCGACGCCGGTCGTCACGAACGCGCGGCAGTACACCGTGTCGCCCGTGTCGAGGTCCTCGACCGAGCCGGTGGGCACCTCGGTCGCGCCGCCCTCGGTGCCGCAGATGACGCCGAGCGCGTCGACGATGTCGAGGATCGGGCGTGAGGCCTGGGCGATGCGACGCACCGACCCGTCGATGAACGGCAGCGCGAGATCGCCGATCGCCTGCGCGCCGCCGAGACCGGCGGCGGCCTGCCCGATGCCGGCGATGATCGCCGCCGGCGACACGCGGGTGAAGTCGACGAGGTTGCCGAGGTCGGCGGGGTCGAGCACGAAGTCGTAGCCGTCGGAGAGGTTGCCGTCGGCGATCGAGACCGGGCCGACCGGCGCAGGGAGCAGCGACGTGCTGAAGGTCAGCTCACCGCCGAGTGTGCCGGTCCGGGTCACGTCGTCGACGAGATCGCTCACCAGCGTGTTCATCCACTCGTCGCGGGTGATCCCCCCGAGTCCGTCCGGATCCTGGGTCGTGGCGACGAACTCGACGGCCAGCGCGAGGTCGGCGAGGGTGACGGTGGCGTCCGCGACGCCGATGCGGGTCTCGGCCTGGATCGATGCCGCCGTCGCGTCGACGGCGAGCACGACCGAGGGGGCGCTGGTCAGCGTGAAGATGTCGTCGGCGGTCGGATCGCTGACGAGCAGGTTGGTGTCGAACCGGAGATCGATCACCGTCGAGAGCGAGAAGTCCATCGTCAGCGGTTCACCGCTCATGTCGAACACGTCGCTCTCGAACGCCAGCGGGATCTCGACCGTCCGCGTCAGCGAGAGCGGGATGGTGTAGTCGATGACACCGTCGTCGTCGACGACCTCGACGCCCGCCTCGCCGGCGCCGCTGCAGTCGTCGTCCTCGCACCCGATCACGAACTCGAAGTCGGGGCCGAGCGTCTGGTCGGCGGCTTCGAGCTCGTCACCGATGTTCGCAGGTGTGTCCTCCGTGTTGGCGATGGCCAGTTGCACACCGGCCATCGCGGTCTGGAGCGAGTTCAGCAGGTCGAGCGCTTCGGCGCTCGCCGGGGCGACGCCGGTGAGCGGGATCGCCTCGGCGAGCTCCTGCACCGAGCTGGCGGTGGCGATCAGCGCCCCGAGCTCGTCGAGCACCTGGCCGACCGCCTGGCTCGCCGGGTCGGGGGCGGCCGACACGGTCGGCGAGAACGGGAGCGACGCCGTGGACACCAGCGAGGCGACGAGCGCGCCCACCACCCAGGTGCGGAACCGTGTCCACGGTCGACCTGCATCCGATCTCGACCCGCCGCGCTCCGCCGTCCCCGTCCTGCCCATGACCTACCCCCGGTCGTTCGAGGCCGAGCCCGCTCTCGACCGCCCTGCGTGCATCGCGTCTTAGACGCGCACGGCACCACGATCATGCGAACGACGGGCGAAATGCAAGCCATTTTCCACGCAGAGAGACAAAACAGACACTCTCCGAGAGATGACGGCCTCACCCTCGACCCGAGGTCGAAGGTTCCGACCGGTCAGTAGCGGTAGTGGTCGGGCTTGTACGGGCCGGAGGGGTCGAGCCCGAGGTACTCGGCTTGCTCGTCGGTGAGCTTGGTCAGCTTGACACCGAGCGCGTCGAGGTGGAAGCGGGCGACCTTCTCGTCCAGGTGCTTGGGCAGCACGTACACGCCCAGCGGGTACTGGTCGGTGTGGTTGAACAGCTCGATCTGGGCGATCACCTGATTCGAGAACGAGCAGCTCATCACGAAGCTCGGATGCCCGGTGGCGCACCCGAGGTTCACGAGCCGGCCCTCGGCGAGCACGATGATCTGGCGGCCGTTCTCGAAGCGCCACACGTCGGTGCCGGGCTTGAGCTCGTCGCGCGTCGCGCCCGACCGGGCGAGCCCGTCCATGTCGATCTCGTTGTCGAAGTGGCCGATGTTGCAGACGATCGCGTTGTGCTTCATCTGTCGCATGTCGTCGACCGTGATGAGGCTCATGTTGCCCGAGGCGGTCACGAAGATGTCGCCGCTCCCGACGACGTCCTCGAGCGGGAGGACCTGGATGCCCTCCATCGCCGCCTGCAGCGCGTTGATCGGGTCGATCTCGGTGACGATCACCCGGGCACCCTGGCCTTGGAGGGCCTGGACGCAGCCCTTGCCGACGTCGCCGTAGCCGAGCACGACAGCGGTCTTGCCGGCGATCATCACGTCGGTCGCCCGGCAGATCGCGTCGATCAGCGAGTGACGACAGCCGTACAGGTTGTCGAACTTCGACTTGGTCACCGAGTCGTTGACGTTGATCGCCGGGAACAGCAGCTCGCCGTTCTTGAACATGGTGTAGAGCCGCTTGACCCCCGTGGTGGTCTCCTCGGTGACGCCCTTGATGCCGGCGGCCATGCGGGTCCACTTCTGCGGATCGTCCTTGAGCGACCGTTGGAGCAGGCCGAGGACGATCGCGAGCTCGGCGTTCGGGGCCT
>DATHUU010000069.1:0-5513 GCA_035461925.1 Ilumatobacter sp. | reverse complement strand
CGCCTCGCTGCGGGGGCATCGCGCCGGTCAGACTGTCGCGATGACGCACGAGAACGACCCGATCCATGGATGCATCGACCGCTGGTTCGCACATCTCCGCGGTGAGCTGCCCGGGGGGCTCGACGCATTGCTGCACGAGGATTGCGTCTTCCTGTCCCCGATCGTGTTCACGCCGCAGCGAGGTCGAGAGGTCACCAAGCTCTACCTGCGCGCCGCCGGGGGAACGCTCGCCGACATCGACCCGGACGGGGACGCCACAGGTGTCACGGCGGAGGGCAGCAAATTCTCTTACGTCAAGGTGATCCGTGAAGGCCACCACGCGATGCTGGAGTTCGAGACCACGATCGACGTCGACGGCGAGCAGAAATACGCGAACGGCGTCGACATCATCTCGTGCGACGACGCCGGCATGATCGTCGAGTTCAAGGTGATGATGCGTCCCCTCCAGGCCATCAACGCCGTCCACGCCCAGATGAAGGCGATGCTCGAACAGCTCTCGGGCTGACGACCCGTCGGCCCGTCACGGGGCGCCGTCGACGACGCCGGTGAGCCCGGTCGGCACGTGCGAGCCGATCACCAACTGCTCGACGACGCCGACGCCCTCGCGGTCACCCCAGCGCGCCCGGGCCAGCGCCTGGACGTGCAGCATGAGGTGGTCGTGCGCCGACACGTCGGCGAGCACGATCGCGTCCCGGGTGGACTCGTCGGCGCCGACCCATCGGCCGTGGCCCCAGACCGGATGGCGGTATCCGATGCCCACCATCTGGAACTGGAGGAACGGCTCGTACGTCACCACGACCGGATCGCCGTTCCATGGGTCGAGTCGGGTGGTGAGCTGCTCCGCCCAGCGGGTGCCGGATCGCCATGCGACGTCGAACGTGGCGGTCTGGCTGCGCTGCACCCGCCCCGGGTCGATGGTCGGCTCGCCGGCGCCGAGGATCGGGACGACGGCACCGCTCTGGTGCCAGGTCCGTCCGTCGGCCTCCTGGTTGACCGCGAAGTGCGTGCAGGCGTCGGCGAACACGGTCGGTGCCCACAGCCAGAAGAACTGCGGGGTCGACGGGGGCCCGGGGATCGCGTCACCCACCGGCCGGACGCCCCACGAGCGATCGCGGACCCCGACGACGTCCCCGGCGTCGGCGAGCTCGATCCGGTCACCGTCGATGTCGATCCACCCGCTCCAGCGACCGAACTGCGTGAGCCTCGTGTAGTCGAAGACGGTGCGTCCCTCGGCCTGGTGCACGAAGCGCGGCTCCTCCACCACCGGGGCGATCGCCGTCATCGTGAGGTCGGCCGAGACGCCGTGACGGTCGTCGACCACGATCCGGTGCCGACGCATCGGGACCTCGACCTCGATGCGGAGCGGGCCGACCCCGGTGTCCATCCGGTCCGCCGGACAGGCACGCGAGGCCCGCACGTTGTGCTGCACGTCGTCGTGCACGACGCTGAACGCGCCGTCCATGACCCGCCGGTTCGGGTAGACACCGAACGCGACCGCGAAGAACACCGATCCGTCGCGGGAGTACCCGTTGAAGAAGAACCGGTCGTAGACGTTGGGCGAGTCGGACGCCGGATGGCTGACCGGCTGCGGTGTCTGGTGGTACGGGTAGTCGTCGAGCGCATGGAGCATGGCGTCCCTCCGGTGGTGGTCTCGGGTCAGAGCAGGTCGAGCAGGCCACAGTCGGCGATCTGTGCGGCGTGGCGCGTCGCCATGGTGACGAACATGTCGTCGCCTCGCTCGGTCCGCTCGACGATCTGTGACGCGATGACGGCCATCAGGTAGCCCCCGGCGGTGCCGAGGACGTACCCGTCCCAGATCGCGCTCTCGGCGACGTCGACGCCGGTCGCCCGCACGCCTGCCGCGTAGCGAGCGACGAGGTCTCGTTCGTGGGCGCGGCGTGTCTCGGTGACGAGCCCCGCGCCGATGAAGTAGGCCACGTCCGCCGGCCCGATCCCGACGGCGGCGGTCTGCCAATCGACGACCGTGACCGGCGGGGCGTCGGCGCCGAGGCCGAACAGGATGTTGTCGAGGCGGTAGTCGGCGTGGGTGATGCACCACGCGCCGTGCGTCTCTGCCCAGTCGGCGACACGCCGGGCGAGCACTGGGTACCGGTCGACGACGGCGCTGCCGATGTCGCGCTCTTCGGGTGAGAGGCGGTCGCCGTACCGGTCGAGGAATCCGGGCAGGGTGAGCCCGAACAGCATCTGCATCTGACCGGTTCGCTCGGCGCTCGGGAACGCGAGCCAGTCGAGGTCGGTGAGCTCGGCGACGCGGTTCCAGGTCGGAGCGTGGAGTCCGACCGCCTCGTCGACGACCGCGCCGGCCCGGTCGACGGTGCACCCGACGAGTTGGTCGCCTTGTTCGGCGTCGCGGATGTCCTCCATCACGAGCACGAAGTCGTGCGTCTCGGGATCCCAGCCGACGTGGTGGATGCCGGGGGTGCGGATCGAGACGCGGTGCCGGATGTCGCGGTAGAAGCCGACCTCCCGCCGGTACGTGTCGACCTGGGTGGCGGTCGCTCGGCTGACCTCGCTCGTGGACGGGAACTTGGCGACGACCGAGGAGGGCAGCCCCGCCGGATCGCCGTCCCAGACGAGCGAGTAGCGCACGTTCTCGCCGACCTGCCCGGTGCCGATGGGTTGGGCCTCGTACGACTCGATGCGGCGGCCGCGCCCGATGCCGGCGGCGTGCAGGACGGCGGTCAACCACCCGGCGTCGACCGAACCTGCGTCACGGATGGCGTCGAGCTGCTCCCCCACGCCGGGCAGCCTGCCACAGCGTTCTCGCCCGACGCGAGCTGGTCATCACAGCTCGGTGCGCACCCGCCACAGGTCGGGAAACAGCTCGACGGCGAGCATGCGCTTCAGGTAGCTCACCCCGCCGGTCCCGCCCGTGCCGCGCTTGAAGCCGATGACTCGCTCGACCGTGGTGACGTGGTTGAACCGCCAGCGGCGGAAGTAGTCCTCGACGTCGACGAGCTTCTCGGCCAGCTCGTACTGGGACCACCAGCGTTCCGGGTCCTCGTAGACCTGACGCCACATCGCGACGATCCGCTCGTCGAGCACGTGCGGCGCGGCCAGGTCGCGAGCGAGCGCGTCGCCGGGGATCTCGACACCCGAGCGACCGACGAAGCGGACCGCCTCGTCGTAGAGGCTCGGCCGTGACAGCTCGGCCGTGAGCCGTTCGAGCAGGTCGGGCCGGTGCGCGTGCGGGCGCAGCATCGCCGAGTTCCGGTTGCCGAGGACGAACTCGATCTCGCGGTACTGGTACGACTGGAACCCCGACGACTGCCCGAGGTCGTCGCGGAACTGGGTGTACTCCGACGGTGTCATGGTGCGCAGCACGTCCCAGGCCCCGTTGAGCTGCTCGAAGATGCGGGCGATGCGGCTCAGCATCTTGAACGCCGGCTGGAGGCGCCCGCACGCGATGGCCTCGCGGGCCCGGTGCAGCTCCCGGAGGCACAGCTTCATCCAGAGCTCCGAAGTCTGGTGCTGCACGATGAACAGCAGCTCGTCGGGCGCGTCCGTGAGCGGCGCCTGTGCGCCGAGGATCTCGTCCAGGTGCAGGTAGTCGCCGTACGCCATGCGACCGTCGAACGCCATCTCGGCGCCCTCGGAAGCGGGGTCGTACGGACCTGGGCCGCCGGGCTCGATCACCCTCCACCTCCGTGCTGGCCACCTCCGTGCTGGCCACCTCCGTCCGGGTCGACCCACAGCGCCTTCGGACCGCGGAACTCGAAGCCGGTCAGCTCGACGGCGTGGGCGGGATCGAGCACCAGCCCGGGGAACCGGGCGAGCAAGCGCTCGACCCCGACCCGCACCTCCTGGCGGCCGAGCCACTCCCCGAGACAGCGGTGCGGACCGAGCGCGAACGCGGCGTGGGTGCCTTCCCGCCGGTCGAGCCGGATCTCGGCCGGCGCGTCCCAGTGTGACTCGTCGAGGTTGATCGATCGCAGGACACCGGCGACGAGCGCACCTTCCGGGATGGTGACGCCGCCGAGCTGGACGTCGCACGTGGCTTGCCGCGTGATCGTGCCGACGGGGCTGTGCACCCGGAACACCTCCTCGACGAGCCGCCGCAGCCTGCCGGGCTCGGCGACGACCGTGGCGCGGAGGTCGGGCCGCGTGAGCAGGACCCAGGCGACGAGCCCGATCCCGTCCCTCGGCTCGTTGATGCCGCCCGAGATCATGAGCCGGACGTTGTTGACGATCTCCTCGTGCGAGGCCCCGTGGGTGACGAACCAGGAGATCGCCGAGTCGTCGGCATCGCCGTCCCGCCGGGCGGCGGCGATGCGCTCGTCGATGGCGATGCCGAGCTCGACCTTGGCGCGCTCGCCGATCGCGGTCAGCTCTGGATCGTCGCCGAAGTTCGCGATGTCGGCGCACACGCCTCGGCACCATCGCCACATCGTGTCGAACCCGTGGTGGTCGAGGCCCAGCACGATGGCGAGCGACCCCGCCGACAACGGTTGGGCGTACGCCTCCATCACATCGAAGGGCGACGACGGGTCGAGGCGGTCGAGGAGCTGGTCGGCGAGCCCGGCGAGCTCCTCCGCCACGAACCCCCCACTCCGTCCCCCGGGTTGGAAGGGAGGCAGCATGATCTCGCGGAGCCGGGTGTGCACCGGAGGGTCGGACGTCAGCATGTTGGCTCCGAGGGTGCGAGCCAGGAACGACGGCTCGGTCGCCGCGGTGAAGAGCTCGGGGTGCTCGTCGACGAACACGACGTCGTCCCACCGCGTGACGAGCCACATGTCGAGGGCCGGCACGAACGCGACGGGCGCATCACGTCGGAGTCGTGCGAGCACCGGGACGGGGTCGGCCTCGAGCTCCTCGAGTGTGATCACGTCGACGTCCTCCGGCACGCGACCGACCCTAATCGGCATCCGATCGCGGACGATCAGACCCTCGTGAACGGAGGTACTCGTCGGCGAGCTCCCGGGGCGCCATCGCGAGCCACGCCCCCACGATCGCCTCCTCGACGTCGGCGGCATCGGCCGCGTCGAGCTGGATCAAGACGGCCGCGTAGCCGTCGAAGTGCGGGATCGTGAAGAAGCCGGGCCGACCTTCGTCCAGGACGACGTCCTTCTCCATCAGGTCCTCGACGCGGACGGCCAGGATCGGCCCCGACGGCACCGGGGCGTCGCCGAAGCGCTTCACGTCGGCCTTGCTGAAGGGTCGGATCCAGGCGAAGTTCTTGGATGCGACCACCCAGCACCGGTTCCCGTACGACGTCCCCTCACCCACCGCCGGGAGCTCGGTCACCAGCGCCTCGACGTCGTCGATCGTCACCATCTGCGTGGGATCGCCGTCACTCCAGCGGCAGACCGAGGTTCCGCGCGATGACGAGCCGTTGGATCTCGCTGGTGCCCTCGCCGATCTCGAGGATCTTGGCGTCGCGGTAGTAGCGGTTCGCCGCGGTCTCCTCCAGGAACCCGGTGCCGCCGAAGACCTGCGTGGCCGTACGGCTCGCGTCGACGGCCGCCTCCGTCGCCTGGAGCTTGGCGATCACG
>DATHUU010000068.1:0-3409 GCA_035461925.1 Ilumatobacter sp. | reverse complement strand
CAACGACGTCCCACCCGACCAGGTCGTGAACTGCGGCTGATCGACGGCGGGATGTGGAAACCGCCGATCAGCCGCCGAAGGTCGCGGCGATCGCCTGTTCCACCAACGCCGGGTCGACGCCGCAGTCGGCGGAGCCGTCACGCACGAGCGCGAGCACGTTGTCGCCACCGGCCAGCGGATCCATGGCGAGCAGTGCATCCTCACCACCGGCCCGCTCGAGGATCTGCGCGATCGCGCAGTTCGCCTCGTTGCCGGGGACCCCGACGGCCATGAACGCGCCGTAGAGGAACGGTCCGGCGATGCCCTCGGTCGGGGCTTCGCTCGGGAAGCCGCTCGGGTCGACCGCCGGGCCTTCGGGTTCGGTCGGCTCGCTCGTCGGCGGCGGCTCCTCACCTGGCGCGAGCGTCGTCGTGGTGGTCGTCGTGGTGGTGGTCGTCGTGGTCGTGGTGGTCGGCAACGGCACGAACTCGTAGGTGCTCTCCGTCGCTTCACCCTGCGACGTGTCGGCGGAGGAGTACACCCCGACGAGCGCCGCACCGGCGGCGACGACGCCGACGCCGAACAGCACCGTCTGGTCGCCGGGGAACGGAGCAGCGAGCCGGACTGCGGTGTCGGGATCGATCTGCTTCTCGAGGCCGAGCCAGCCGTGCGAGTCGACCCACGACAGCATCGGCGGCATCACGACGAGCGCCGCAAGGAGGGCGATCGCGACGTTCAGCGTCACGACCAGGCCGAAGTCACGCAGCAGCGGGAGCGGGGACACGAGCAGCGTCCCGAAACCGCCGATCGTCGTCGCCGCGGACACGAAGAACGCCCGGCCGGTCCGGGACGCGGCCGTGTGGTTGGACTCCTCGATGGAGAGTCCGCTCTGGCGCTCCTCGAGGTAGCGGCCCATGATCAGCACCGAGAACTCGGTGCAGGCGGCGATGATCAGCGGTCCGGACACCGTGGTCAGCGGGCTGAGCGTGATGCCGGCCAGTCCGACGATGAGCGACGACGCACCGACGCCGAGGAAGACCGGGACGAGCGCGAGCAGCGCCCTGGTCAGGCTGCGGAACCGGAGGAGCAGGAACGCCCCGGCGAGGCTGAGCGCGAAGTAGGTGAGCGCGGCACGGTTCGCCGAGAGGTTCTCGAGCAGGCCGATGCCGACGGTGGCGAGCCCGGCGGGGGTGGCCCGCACCGGGTCCTGATCGTCGGGCAAGTCCTCGAGCAGGATCGAGTCGGCCTCGATGTCGAGTGCGTCGATGCGGGCCTGGAGGTCGTTCTCGAGGTCCTCGACCAGGACGGCCCGGTCCTCGAGGCTGGCCGCCGCCAGGCGGAGGTTCACCTGGGTGGCGGTCTGGTCGGCGTTGACCAGCGCTCGCGCGACGTCCCGCGGCATGACCTCGGCGGCCGCGACGATCTCCTCCTCGGTCGGCGGGATGACGGTCGCGCCGGGGATCGTGATGATCTTGCCCATCGTGTTGACGAGGCTGGAGCTGGCCACGACCTCGGACCGTTGTTCGGCGTCGATGGTGAACGCGTGGATCAGGTCGATGACGTCCTGGTCGTACACGTTGTTCGCCTTCACGATCACGCCGAGCGTGGTGGAGAAGCCGGTCTCCTCCTCGAGCCGGTCGACGTCGGCGACGACGTCGCTGCCCTGGTCGATCCACTTGATCGGATCGGATTCGATCTTGGCCCGGCTCTCGGCGGCGATCCCGCCGACGAACAACCCGAGCGACAGCAGGACGAGCACGAGGCCGGCCTTGACGGGGAGCGATCCGAGCCGGACGACGATCCTCTCGACGATCGACGCCCCGCGGTGCATCGAGGGGTCGATCCATTCCCGGATGCCGAGGGTCGATGAGGGGATGACGATGCCGACGAGCACCAACACGGCGATTCCGACGGCGAGCAGGACGCCGAAGTCGCGGATCATCGGCACGAGCGACAGCTGCAGCGCCAGGAAGGCGGCGACGCCGGCGAGCATGGCGGCGATGAGGGGTGGTGCGAGGTTGGCGAGCGTCTCGCCGATCGGGTGCTCCGCGCGGTCGAGGACGACCTCTTCCTCGACGCGGTTGTGGATCTGGATAGCGAAGTCGATGCCGACGCCGATGAGGATCGGCAGGCCCGAGATCGTCACGAGTGAGAGGTCGAGCCCGATGAGCCCCATGATCGAGAAGGTCCAGATGATGCCGAAGATCACCGCGACGAGCGGCAGGAGACGCCACCGGACGTTGAACAGCAGGCCGAGCACGATCGCCATCACGGCGATGGCGGCGACGCCGAGGGTGAGCATCCCGCCCTTCAGGTAGTCGTTGATCTCCTTCAGGTAGACGGGGGAGCCGGTGATCGTGAGGTCGAAGCCGTCGAACTCGACGTCTTCGAGCACCTCGAGCACGCCGCGGGTGGCGGCCGACTGGTCGTCGAGGCTGAGGTTGCCGCCGAGGACGATGCCGCCGACCGCGGTCGTGTTGGGCGGTCGGCCCTCGACGTTCGGGTAGGTGGTGGCGAGTGACAGCCGGATGACGCGCTCGTCGTCCGGCGGTGGCACGGGGGTGCCGTCGCCACCGATCGTGAAGTTGTCGTTGCCGTAGATGAGGAGGTCGTTCCAGGCCGGGTTGCCGATCTCCTGTTCCTCGGCCGGGATCTCCCCGAGCCGGGCGAGCCCGATGGCGATGTCGTCGCGGCGGGCTTGGGAGCCGGCTTCGTCACGTGAGGACGCGGCGATGAGGGCGTTGCGGCCGGCACCCTGGACGAGGTCGTGGCTCCAGGTGAGCGAGGTGAGTGGGGTGATGATCGAGTTGATGTTGCCGACGCGCCGGAGGTCTTCGTCGAGCTCGCGGAGCGCTTCGAGGTTGTCGCCCACGAACAGGTCGGCGACGTCGACGCCGGGTTCGTTCGCCGAGAACAGCAAGATGACGGTCTCCCCACCGAACTCGTCCTGGAACTCGACGTTGTCGATCGCGATCTGCGAGGACGGGTTCAGGTAGCTGTCCTGCCCGGTCGCGAAATTGAGGTTCGACGCGCCGAACAGGACGAGCGCCAGGGTGATGACGAGGACGCCGACCGCGACCGTCTTCCACTGCTTGCCGAGCCACACCGCCAGCGATCTCCAGAAGGGTTCCATGAGGCGAGCGTACGTGTGACGGGTGACCGGGGCGAGGGACTCAAGTCACCGAACCCGAGTCGTCTTCCTGGAATCGTTAACACCGCGCCGGTCTCGTGGCGTGGCGCGGTGTTGCGGCCACGGATGGTGGCGATTCCGACCGCTGCCAGGGATCTTTGGGCCGATTCGCGGGACATCACGCTCGGACTGTCCTACGCTACAGACGGGTCGGCGGGCTCCTAGACCACTCAGGTCGACCGCCGCTCATGGACCACGGAAGCTCGAGATGGCGCACAGGCGGAAGGCAACTCAGGACTC
>DATHUU010000067.1:0-4491 GCA_035461925.1 Ilumatobacter sp. | reverse complement strand
CACTGCAGACACGACGACGCCCGTGATGTCGCCCGACCCGAGGGAGGGGACGTTCATGCCGCAGTAGCCGGCGATCAGGGTGGGGATCGCGTGTCGGCGGATTCGGGAGCGGAAGGGTGTCGGAGTCGGTCATGGGTCGCGGTGTTCGAAGTGCTGCGGACACGTTGCCACACCTACCGGTGCGAATCGGACGACGACTCCCGCGACTCCGGTGACGAGATGACCGTCGACCTGGCGTTCGACCCCGTACCGGTGGCGGGTCGCGGTCGAGGCGGCGCACCGTGAGCACGCCGACCTCGGGTCCGAGCGTGCCGCGACGGCGTATGAAGTAACGTCCCGGAGGCTGGGAGGTCGCACATGGATGCTTCGGAACTGGAACGCGTCGGCTTCGTCGCCGGTGCCACGGACGAGGAACGCGACGACTTGGCTGCAATCTTCCGGGTCGAGGACCTCCCGGTCGGTTCCGCGCTCGTCATCGAAGGCGATGCCCCGACGAAGTTCTACGTCCTGCTCGCCGGACACGTGACGGTCCACCGCGAGGGCACGCACCTCTGCGATCTCGGGCCGGGGGACTCGTTCGGCGAGCTCGGCGTCGTCGGTCTGTTGCCACGCACCGCCACGGTGGTCGCCACCACGCCGGTCAAGGTCGCGGTCGCGATGGGCTGGGACCTGCGCGAGCGACTCGACCACAACCAAGTGCTCAGGGAACGAATCGCGCAGTCGGTCACCGGCCGCGGCGACGACTGACTCGAGCCTCATTCGCCTTCGACGACGGGGGCGGCGGGGGCCGCCGACCCCGTGGGTGCGCTTGGTGCCCGCCAGGGTGACGCCGAGGTCGTCGAACTCGCGATACTGGCGGGGTGCGGTACCGCTTCTTCGGCATCGAGGTCGACACGGCCAAGTTCGAGCTCCGTGTCGAGGGCCGGCGGACGCCCATCGAGCCCCAGGTCTTCGAGGTGCTCGTCTACCTGATCGAGCACCGCGATCGGCTGGTACCGCGCACGGAGCTGCTCGACGAGATCTGGGGGGATCGGTTCGTGTCCGACGCCGCCCTGGCGTCACGGGTTGCGGCGGCGCGAGCTGCGATCGGGGACGACGGACGCACACAGCGGTTCATCCGCACCGTCCATGGTCGTGGCCTGCAGTTCGTCGCCCCCGTCGAGATGGTCGACCAGGTGGGCGGCGATCTGCCCGTGGCCGCCGCCGCACCGTTCGGCGACGCGCGCCAGTCAGTCCGCTTCGTCACGGCGTCGGACGGGCTGCAGCTGGCCGTCGCGACCGTCGGCGACGGGCCGGTGCTCGTCAAGGCTGCCAACTGGCTCACCCACGTCGAGCAGGACTGGCGCAGCCCGGTCTGGAGGCACTGGCTCGCCGACATCGGCCGACGATTCACCTACGTGCGCTACGACGCTCGTGGCTGCGGACTGTCCGATCGGGATCTCTCGACCTCCGACCTGACGGACGTCGGGCGCTGGACCGATGACCTCGACGCCGTGGTGGGGTGCCTCGATGCGGAGCGGTTCGCGCTGCTCGGCGTCTCGGACGGTGCGATCCCGGCGATCGGTTTCGCCAACCGGTATCCCGAGCGCGTGTCGCACCTGGTGCTCTACGGGGCGTACAGTCGTGGCCTCCGTCGGCGCGGTCCGGGCGGTGTCACGGAGTCGGACACGTTGCTGCAGCTGATTCGCGGTGGGTGGGGCGGCACCAACCCGGCGTTCCGCACCGTGTTCACCATGAACTTCATGCCCGGCGCGAGCGCCGAGCAGATGCGGTGGTTCAACGATCTGCAGGTCGTCTCCTCGGACGCGGACAACGCGCTTCGGCTCGAGGCCGCGTTCCACGACCTCGACGTCGCCCCGCTCGCGCGGGAGGTGTCGGTGCCGACGCTGGTGATGCACTGCCGTGACGATCGGGCGACGCCGTACGAGGAGGGACGCCGGCTCGCGGCGCTGATCCCGGACGCCGAGTTCGTGACGCTCGAGAGCGCGAACCATGTGCTCCTCGCCGACGAGCCAGCGTGGCCCGAGTTCCTCGGTCACCTCTTCCGGTTCACATCGGCCTGACCGGATCTGCCGGAGGCCTTCGCTGGGCTGAGTACCGCGAGCGCGAGTCTCCAGATCATCTCTACGAGTCCTCCAAGCGCTCGACCGCGACCTCCGTCATCGTGGTCGTCGACAGCACCCACGACCCGAGAGGGACCGAAGGAGATCCATCACCATGAGCATGACCGAGAACAACACCGGCACTGTCGACAACGGCGTCGACGTGGCCGCACTGCTGGGGGCGCGCGAGGCGCTCACCGGCGCCCGCGAGCTCGCCCAGTTCCAGTGGCGAGCCGAGTGCGAGTGGGTCGACGGCACCCACAGCCGTACCACCGTCGAGAAGTTCGGTGGCCTCGGGGCCGAGCAATCGCACCGTCGAGCGTTCGTGCTCGACACCGACCATCCCGAGATCTTCGCCGCGAGCGACCAAGGGGTGACACCGGTGGAGATGGTCCTCGCCGGCCTCGCCGGATGCCTGAGCGCCGGTGTTGCCGCGGTTGCCACCAATCGCGGCGTGCAGCTGCGCTCGGTGAAGGCCAACCTCGAGGCCGACATGGATGTCGCCGGCATCCTCGGCATCGACCGCGACGTGCGGAACGGCTTCACCGGTGTGCGCGTGACCTACACGATCGATGCCGACGCGCCGAAGAGCGTGGTCGAGGGCATCGTCGCCCAGTCGCAGAAGCGCTCGGCCGTCTACGACGTGATCACCAACCCCACCAGCGTCGTCGTCTCCGTGGCCTGAGCCGCGCTCGACCTGCGATCGGCTGGCAGCGAAGCCCCCCGCGCGAAGATCGTCGACCAGCGCTCTGGACGGCTGGACCACTGACCAGCCGCCCGGAGCGCTTCGTCGGTCAGCGCGAGCCTGACGCAGCAGTTGACGTCTTCGACGCGGCGCGCGTGGCCGTCGCAGCCGTCTTCTTCGTCGCCGAGCGTGCGGTCCGGGCGGTCGTCGTGCCGGCACGCTTGGCTGTGGTCGCCGTCTGCTTGGCTGACTTCTTCGCCGAGGTGGCGGTGCCCTTGGCGCCGGCCTTGGCCGACCTGGCCG
Organism: Ilumatobacter sp.; assembly: GCA_035461925.1. Lineage (GTDB taxonomy): Bacteria > Actinomycetota > Acidimicrobiia > Acidimicrobiales > Ilumatobacteraceae > Ilumatobacter. Next base: position 1,401 of record DATHUU010000067.1, on the reverse strand, counting down.
TGGACTTCGCGCCGGACGTAGCGGTGCGAGCTGTCTCCTGCACGCCGTCGGTCGCCGCCGTGGCGGCCGACCGTACCCCCCTCGCACGCTTGCGCGTGGTCGACGAACCGGTTGGTGACACCTTCGGGCGGTCCGATCCGGTGATGCGGGCGATGAGGTCTTGTACGGCGGTCACGCTGCCTTGGGCGATGCCGCTGAGGTTGTCACCGACCCGATCGACCACGCCGGTGACCGCTCCGGCGACCACGTTGGCAGGACCCGCATCCGGCATGCGAGGATGCGGTCGCGTCGGTGCCGACTGCTTCGCGTCGGCCAGCGCCTCGCCGAGATCGGCGAGCTCGTTGCGGCCGAGTTGCTCGCGCACCTTGGGAAAGAACTCGCTCTCCTCCTCCTCGACGTGGTGACGGACGCTCTCGATGAGGACGGTGACCTTCGCGTCGAATCGCTCATGAGTGGGGTTCATGTCGACCAGCTCCGACAGCAGCCACTTCACGACATGGTGCTCCTCGAGGCTCTCGAGGACGATGCTCTCGGTGTCGCGGACAGCCGCTCGAGCGACGGGATAGAAGACCTGTTCCTCGATCGCCGCGTGAATCGAGAGCTCCTCGATGATTCGGTCGACGAGCTGGCGCTTGCGAACGTGCGCTCGCTCACCGGCCTGCTCGAACCTCTTGAAGAGCTGCTCGACGGTGCGGTGGTCGTCTTTGAGAAGGGTGATCGCATCCATGGCCAGGCGAGTACCCGTTCCGGCACGTTCCCAACCACAGCGCGGTACCAGCTCACGTGACCGATCACCGACCTGTGTGCGACGGTCGCCGCTGGCGGGACGTGCAGCTTCATGGGATCACGGTCACGGGCCGACCGATTACGGTGTCGGCCGTGGTCGACCAGGAACTCCTCGACGCCGCCCGAGCGGCCCGCGAACGCGCCTACGTGCCGTACTCGGGATTCGCGATGGGCGCCGCCGTGAGGACCGACTCGGGCGAGGTCGTCGACGGCGCGCTGGTCGAGAACGTCTCGCTGGGGCTCGCCATGTGCGCCGAGCGCGTCGCCTTGTTCGCCACGGCCACCGCCGGTGCCCGACCGGTCCGGTTGGCGCTCACGGCCAAGCGCACCGCCGGGGAGCTCACACATCCGTGCGGCGCGTGCCTCCAGGTCGCGCTCGAGCTCGGTGGGCCAGGGGTGGAGGTCATCGTGTCGGATCTCGACGGCAACAGCGCCACCACGACGGTCGGCGATCTGCTCCCGCACGGGCCGCACCGGCCCTGAGACCGTGCAGCTCTGCGATGCTGACCACATGACGGCGCGGCGCTTCGCACAGGTGGACGTGTTCTCGGACGTGCCGATCGGCGGGAATCCGGTGGCCGTGGTGCTGGACGGCCAGGAGCTCACCGATGCCGA
>DATHUU010000066.1:0-11084 GCA_035461925.1 Ilumatobacter sp. | reverse complement strand
GTGCGGGACGCCGTCGAGGTTCTGATCGAGGCGGATCTGTCGGTGGCGGATCATGGCGAGTTGGCCGCGGTGTCGAAGTCGGTGGCGCGGTTGCAGGCGTTCGTGGATCTGGCCAAGGTGCAGATCGCCCGGCGTGGCCGTGAGCTCGCCGACGCCGGCGACACCACCTCGGCGCATGCGTTGATCGACGAGGGCCGCTGCACCGGTCTCGACGCCAAAGCGACGAACGGGCGCGATCAGGTGTGCGCGACGTTGCCCGAGTTCGAAGCCGCGCTCGCGGCCGGTGCCGTGACCGGCGCACACCTGGATGCGCTGCACCAGCACACCAAGAACCTCACCGACAACGAACGCGCCGATCTCACCGATCTCGCCGAGTCCCTCGTCGCCGGCGCCGCCACGCAGCCCGCGAGCTTGTTCGATCGCAACGTGAAGGCGTTGGTCGACAAGATCCGCGAGATCCACCGCCCGGGCTCCGATGCTGACGAGCTCGACCGGCAACAGCGAGCATCGAAGGTGAAGCGGTGGACCGAGCGTGACACCGGCATGAAGAACACGCTGATCTCGTTGGACCCGGTTCGTGATGCGTCGTTGTGGAACGTGATCGACCACCACCTCGCCACGCTCCGTCAGGATCCGGCGAACGCGCAGCGGCCCTACGCCGAGCTGCAGGTCGACGCGGTGATGGCCTCGGTGAACGCCGGACCGTCGTCGGCTCGGATCCCCGAGGTCGTGGTCCACGTCGACCACCCGTCGTTGTGTCACGGTCGTCACGCCGACACGTTGTGCGAGACGATCGACGGCGTGTCCGTGCCGGTGTCCACGGTGCAGCGGTTGTGCTGTGAGGCGATCATCCAGGCCGTGATCGTCGACCCCGACCGCACCGTCGACCGGATCTGTGCCGAGCAGCGCACCGCCAACCGTGCTCAACGCCGCATGCTCGCCGCCATGTACTCGACCTGCGCCCACCCGCACTGTCAGGTGCCGTTCAGCGCCTGCCGGATCCATCACATCGTGTGGTGGACCCGAGGCGGCAAGACGGTGCTCGAGAATCTCGTGCCCGTCTGCGAACGGCATCACCACCTTCTCCACGAAGGCGGCTGGACCTTGTCGATCGACGAGCAGCGACACGTCACGTGGACCCGACCCGACGGCACCGTGTGGCTCACCGACACCGGCCCCAACCGGCCACCACCGAACCAACGAGCGACCAGCGACCGACGGGAACGGCCACCCGGACGACCACCGGACCCGCCACCGGCGAGACCACCCGATCCGCCACCAGTTGGCGAGCGACCACTCCAAGCCACCCTCCTCTGAGCCTCCACGACCGAACCGCCTGGTACGCCACGCACCGCGTGGCGCACCGGCGCGTGCCTGTATCCGTGTCCGGTGGAGTGGCTCGCGAGCTGTCGGGTGCAACGACGCCGGAAAGACCTGGACCGAACTGGCCAGCGATCCGCGGTCGGCGTGGGTCTCGTCGTGGACCCAGTCTCAGCCGAGGACGGTCACCAGGACGACGCCGGCCAGGACCAGGCCGCTGGAGGCGTAGTCGGCGCGGGTGTGGCGTTCGCCGAGGGTGACGTGCGCGATGGCGAAGGCGATGATCAGCTCGACCTGACCGAGGGTGCGGACCTTGGCGGCGCTCTCGAGCGTGAAGCCCCACGCCCAGCCCACCGAGCCGAGCAGGCTGAACACCCCGACCCACATCGCCGGTCGCCACGCGCGGAACGTCCGCCCGATCTCGGCGGGCTCCCGGGCGAGGAACCATCCGGTGTTGAGGATCGTCTGGAACACGAGCAGCACCGTCAGCGTGAGCACCGCCCGGTCGAACGACGGGGCCGAACCGAGCGAGCGCGAGGCCTCGCCGATGCCCACGGCAGCAGCGGCGAAACCGCCCGCGGCGAGCAGGCCCATGAGGGCGGCCGGATCGCCGGCTCGGCGGAGCAGTCCGGGGAGCGAACCCCGGGACGCGAGCCACAACACCCCGACCGTGACCAGCACCGCGCCGACCCAGCCGGCGGGGGAGAGCAGCTCGTCGAGGCCGAACAAGCCGAGCACGGCCACGATCAGCACCTCGGTCTTCGAGTAGACGGTCCCGACCGCGAAGTCCCGCAGCTTGAACGACTGCAGGAGAGCCAGCGTGCCGACGATCTGCGCGACGCCGGCGGCGGCGATGATCGGCCAGAACCGGCCGGGCACGTCGGGGAGATCACGACCGAGCACGCCGAACAGCACGGCGCTGAGCACGATCGCGAGCGGTGCCCCGTACGCGTAGCGGACGAACCCGGCGGCCGCCGTCGACAGCACCGACCGCAGCTCGTGCTGGCGAGCGGTCCGCAGGATCTGGAACGTCGCCGCAGCGAGGGTGATCGGGATCCACATGCGGCGGCATTCCTACCAGCGAACCGGTTCGTCTCGTGTCTCGTCCGGTTGCGACACGACAGTGGTGCAGGAAGAGCGGACGAGAACACCAAGGGCCTCAGCCCCGGACCGCGGTACCGGTTGACGGGTTTCGGTACCGCGCTCTACGGTGCTCGACCGTGAGCGTCATCAGATCCCGACTCGACACGCGCGGTGACGAGTACCGGCAGAACCTGGCGGCGATGGAGGCGCTCTGGGCCGAGGTCGCAGAGCTGATGTCGTCCGTTCCGTCGATCGGTGGTCAGCGCTACGTCGACCGGCACCGGGCCCGCGGCAAGATGCTCGCCCGCGAGCGCGTCGAGCAGCTCGTCGACCCCGACACCCCGGTCCTCGAGCTCAGTCCGCTCGCCGCGTGGGGCAGCGAGTTCCCGATCGGCGCCGGATCGGTCAACGTGATCGGCGTCGTCGAAGGCGTCGAGTGCGCGATCACCGCCAGTGACATGACGTACCGGGGCGGTTCGATGAACCCCCGCTCGGTCGACAAGGGTGAGCGGTTCCGTCAGATCATCCGCGAGAACCGCCTCCCCTGGATCAACCTGATCGAGTCGGCGGGCGCGGACCTGCCACACCAGGCCGACATCTTCATCCGCGGCGGCGCCGGCTTCCGCGACCAGACCCAGCTCTCCAAGCTCGGCATCCCCACCATCACCGCCGCCTTCGGTCCGAACACCGCGGGCGGCGCCTACGTGCCCGGCATGAGCGACTACTCCGTCTTCGTGAAGGAGCGTGGCACCGCCTACCTCGGTGGCCCGCCGCTCGTGAAGATGGCGATCGACGAGATCGTCGACGAGGAGACGCTCGGTGGCGCCGAGATGCACAGCCGCACCAGCGGACTGTCCGACTACCTGGCCGCCGACGAGATGGACGCCCTGCGCATCACCCGCGAGATCGTCCGCCACCTCCGCTGGCGCAAGCTCGGCCCCGGGCCGACCGAGCCCGACGACGAGCCGCTCTACGACCCCGCCGAGCTGATCGGCTGCGCCTCCGCCGACGTCCGGATCCCGTTCGACATCCGCGAGATCTACGCCCGACTGCTCGACGGCAGCCGCTTCGAGGAGTTCAAGCCGCTCTACGGCGACAAGCTCGTCTGCGGGTGGGGGTCGGTCCACGGCTTCCCCGTCGGTCTGATCGGCAACAACGGGATCCTGTTCTCCGAGGAGGCGAAGAAGGGAGCCCAGTTCATCCAGCTGTGCAACCGCAGCGCCACGCCGCTGGTGTTCCTCCACAACATCACCGGGTTCATGGTCGGCTCGAAGGCCGAGCAGGGGGGCATCATCCGCAACGGGGCGAAGATGATCAACGCCGTCTCCAACAGCGAGGTGCCCCACTTCAACCTGATGGTCGGCGCCTCGTACGGCGCGGGCAACTACGGCATGGCCGGTCGCGCCTACAACCCCCGCTTCGCGTTCTCGTGGCCCAACCACAAGATCGCCGTCATGGGCGGCCGCCAGCTCGCCGGCGTGATGGACATCGTCGCGCGCAACGCCGCAGCCGGCCGCGGCATCGAGATCGATGAGGCGGCGCTCGAGGCCAACAAGTCGGCGCTCGAAGCGCAGATCGAGTCCGAGTCGTCGGCGCTCTACGCGACCGGGCGGGTGTGGGACGACGGGATCATCCACCCGAACGACTCCCGCACCGCGCTCGGGATCGCCCTCTCCGCGGCGCACAGCAACGTGGTCGCGGGCGCCACCGAGTACGGGGTGTGGAGGCACTGACATGACGGGACGACCCAGCCGTCCGATCACCAGACTGCTCATCGCGAACCGGGGCGAGATCGCCTGCCGGATCGCCCGCACCGCATCGGCGATCGGCATCGAGACCGTCGGCGTCTACTCCGAACCGGACCGCGACGCGCTCCACACCGACGCCGTCGACATCGCCGTCGCGCTCGGCGGCGCGACACCGGCCGAGTCGTACCTGCGCGGGGACGCCATCATCCAGGTCGCGCTCGACACGCGCTGCGACGCCGTCCACCCGGGCTACGGGTTCCTGGCCGAGAACGCCGACTTCGCCCAGGCCGTCGTCGACGCCGGGCTCGTGTGGGTCGGACCGACCCCCGACCAGATCCGCCTGCTCGGGGACAAGATCGCCGCCAAGCAGGCCGCGATCGCGGCCGGAGTGCCCACCACCGAGATCACCGAGGTCACGCCCGGCACGGTGCCGGCCGGGCTCGACATGCCGGTCCTGGTCAAGGCTGCGGCGGGTGGAGGCGGCCGCGGGATGCGCATCGTCCGCGACGCGGGCGAGCTGGGGGAGGCGATCGAGGCGGCCTCGCGCGAGGCGGCATCGGCCTTCGGCGACGGCACCGTGTTCATCGAGCCCTACCTCGAGCGGGGGCGTCACATCGAGGTCCAGGTCCTGGGTGACGCGCACGGCAACGTCGTCCACTTCCACGAGCGGGACTGCTCGGTGCAGCGTCGCAACCAGAAGGTCATCGAGGAAGCGCCGGCGCCGAACCTCGACGACGATGTCCGGCAACAGCTGCACGCCGGCGCGCTCGCGCTCGCCCGCCATGTCGGCTACCAGAACGCCGGCACGGTCGAGTTCCTCGTCGGTGCGGACGGTGTCATCAACTTCCTGGAGGTCAACACGCGCCTCCAGGTCGAGCACCCGGTCACCGAGGCGATCACCGGGTTCGACCTCGTCGAGCTGCAGCTCCGTGTCGCCGCCGGCGAACCGCTCCCGATCGATCAGGACGACGTGCTCGTCGACGGCCACGCCATCGAGGTCCGTCTCGTCGCGGAGGACCCGTTCTCCGGTTGGGTCCCGTCGGTCGGCACCGTCACCCAGTTCGCGATCGAGGCCGGGCGCGTCGACGCCGGCGTCCGGCCGGGGAGCGAGATCTCGCCGAACTACGACTCACTGATCGCCAAGGTCATCGAGCACGGCCCTGACCGCGCAGCGGTGTGCCGGAGACTGGCTGCCGCACTCCGCCGATCCCGGATCACCGGTGTCGCGACCAACGCATCATCGCTCGCGTCGATCCTGACCGAGCCGGACTTCCTCGCGGGCGGGGTGCCGACCGCGTACCTGGCCGAGCACCCCGAGGTCGAAGCGGCGACCGGCCCGGTCGGTCCCGACCTCCTGACCCATCTGGTCGCGGTCACCATCGCCGACGAGCGCCGTCGCCGTGCCGGCGATCGGGTGACGGGCTTCGCGCCCTCGGGGTGGCGCAACCTCGCGACCCGAGGCCAGCGTCGCACCTACGAGGCAGGCGGAGACACCCACCAGGTCGAGTACCAGGTGTCCGGCGACCGCTACGACCTGCGCGTCGGACCGTGGCCCGAGCCCGGCCCCGACGGCGTGCTGCCCGCCGACGACCGGCGACCGATCGCGGTGCAGGTGATCCGGGCCGACCCCGTCACGATCGACGCGGTCACGATCGACGCGGTCACGATCGTTGTGGAGCACTCGTGTCGCCGCTGGTCGGTCGACGTCGTTCGCGACGGCGGCGCCGAGCACACGAGCACCCACACGACCACCCGGACGACCACCCGGACGACCACCCACACGAGCACCCACACGACCACCCCCACGACCCACACCCACAGCCGTGCCGGCACGGTCTCGTTCACCGAGCCACCGCGGTTCGTCGACCACGACGAGGCCGCGATCACCGGCGGTCCGGTCTCCCCGCTCCCCGGGACCGTCATCGCGGTCCACGTCGCCGACGGTGACCACGTCGCCGAGGGTCAGCTCCTGATGGTGGTGGAGGCGATGAAGATGGAGCACAAGATCACCGCCGCGGCGGCGGCCGTCGTCACGGAGGTCCGCTTCGCCGTCGGCGACCGGGTCGACTCCGGCGATCTGCTCGTCGCGCTCCACCATCATGAGTGACGAGGCGGAGGGCACAACTCGTCCGGTGCGGTGGGTGATCGACGGCAACAACGTGTTCGGTTCGCGCCCCGACGGCTGGTGGAACGACCGGCCTGCCGCCCAGCGCCGGTTCACCCAGCGCGTGGCCGAGTGGTGCCGCGCCCACGACGACGACGTCACGTTGGTCTTCGATGCCCCCGTCGCTCATGACACGGCGCTGCTCGCCGGCGGCAACCTGTCGATCGTCGAGGCGGAACGCCGCGGGCGCAACGCCGCGGACGACGAGATCGTCGAGCGCGTCGAGGCGTTCGCGGGCGACGACGTGGAGGTCCGCGTCGTCACGTCCGACCGTGGGCTGCGCGGACGACTGCCGCCCGTCGTCGAGATCCTCGGCGTCGGCGGCTTCCGCGACCTGGTCGGGTACTGAACTCGCCCGTCGACGACATCATCGACCGCCGGACGAACCGGTGCCGGCGAGCTGCTCGACGTACTCCCAGAGCTGGGCCCGGCGTTCGGGGGTGTCGGTCTTCTTCGTGGTCGGCAGCTTGTGGATCGAGCGACGGCGACGATCGAGCCAGAAGTCGCCCGACGAGGTCGTCGCTGCGTCGTCCGCGACCAACCACACCAACGTGTCGGCACCCTGGTCGGCTGATCGCAGCAACGGGCCCATCACCTTGCGGAACGTCGGCAGCGACGCCTCCACGCCGGGTGTGTCGGCCCAGCCCGGGTGCATGGCGTGGAAGACGACCTTCGATGCATCGACGTGGTCGGGCCACATCTCGTTCAACGTGACCTGGGCGCGCTTGGCCCGTGCGTACTGATCGCTGCCGCCGTACTCGTCCTCGCTCATCTGCAGGTTTCGCACGGTGAGCCCGGCGGCGTACATCCCGCCGCTCGCCATCGTGATCACCCGCCCCGGGGCGGCCTGCGACAGCGCGGGGATCAGCAGCTTCGTCATCACGTGCGGCCCGACGACCTGGCTCGCCACGGTGGCCTCGATCCCGTCGCTGTTGGTCCGGCGCTCGGCCGACAATGCCCCTGCGTTGTGGATGAGGGTGTCGGCACCCCCCGCGTCGAGGATCTCGTTCGACGCTGCCCGTACCTGTTCGATCTCACCCATGTCGGCGATCACGGCGGTCGCGGTGCCCGGGCCGGGGAGCTCGGCGCACACGCGCTGGGTCTTGTCCCGCGATCTCCCCACCACGAACAGGGTCGCGCCGAGCGCGGTGAAGCGCTCGGCCGCGGCGAGCCCGAGCCCGGAGGTCCCCCCGGTCAGCACGATCCGTCGGCCCGTCAGGTCGTACGAGTCGAGTGGCGCCCAGTCGTCGAGCCGGGACCGCACCGCCGGTCCGATCGACGTGAAGCTGGTCACGACCGGCCCCTCGATCAGCGTGTCGACGACGTTCTTCCACGTGCTCGTACCGACGGCCATGGCCCCCACGCTAGGCCGGTCCGAACGCCGGGTCGACTCGTGCGCGGGCACGAAGCCCAGCCCGCGTCAGACGAACCGCGCCCACTCCTCGAGGGGCATCCGCTCGCTCACCAGCGTGTTGATCGGGGCGCCGGTGTCCGCCCGTCCGATCGAGACCCCGCAGAACAACATCTCCTCCACCGGAGCGCCGACGAACTCCTGGACGGCCCCGTGACGCACCGTCCAGTACTCCTGCGGACACGTGTCGAGCCCCGCTTCTTGCGCGAGCAGCATGAACGTCTGCAGGTACATCCCGAGATCGGACCACTGCGGCGGGCCCATCCGACGGTCGATGAAGCAGAACAGCGCGGCGGGTGCACCGAAGAAGTCGTCGTTCTTGGCGAACTGGGCGAGGCGGCCGGCCTTGTCGTCGCGCGCGATGCCGATCGTCGCGTACATCTGCTCGCCGAGCGCGAAGCGGTTCGTGCGATACGGCTCCCAGAGGCTCGGCGGGTAGATGTCGTACTCCGCGGGCTCGTGGGGTCGTTCGGCCAGGAACGCTCGGAAGCGTGCCATCGAGTCGCCGTTCAGCACGTAGATCCGCCACGGTTGGACGTTCCCACCACTCGGGGCGCGGGCCGCGCGCTCGACGAGATCCCGCAGAACGGCGTCGTCCACGGGCTCGTCGGTGAACTGCCGGACGGACTTGCGGCGGGCGACAGCCTCGGAGACGTGCATGGGCGAGAGTCTGCACGGCCCGCCAGAACCCGGTCGAATCCACCTCCCGGCGGACGCTCGCGCCGATCAGCGACGGCGAGCGCGCAGGTGGCGGATCAACTCGATCAGACCGTTGATCGCGATGGCCGTGATGAACGCCAGGATGAGCGCGGTCGTGTGATCGAACGTATCGCCGAACACGTACCCGAGCACTGCCGCGTACGTGGCCCAGATCGACACGGCCACGAGGATCCACCCCACGAACCACTTCCTCGGCTGGTGGGTGATCCCGCACGAGATCGTGAGCGCGGTCCGGCCGCCGGGGATGAACCGGGCGGTCACGAGCAGGGGGCCACCTCGGAACGCGATCTGCTCGTTCGCCCACTCGAGTCGCCGTTCGAGCTTGGGCGATCGCGCCGCCCGCCGCCGGATCAGTCCGCTCATGCGGGCACCGATCAGGTAGGCCGTGTTGTCACCGAGCGCCGCGCCCACCGCACCGCACAGGATGACGAGCAGCAGCGATTGCTCCCCGACGCCGGCTGCGACCCCACCGACGATGACCAGCGTCTCGCTCGGCACGATCGGGACCACCGAGTCGAGGTAGGCGACCACGAAGATGATGACGAGGAAGTACCAGTTCGACGAGAAGTCCTCGAGCCACTCACTCGCGTCCGTGATCACGTTGGCGAGGAGCGCCGCGTTCATCGAGCCGGGACCCTAGCGGCACGAGGTTCGTTCCGACGGCCGGCGCGGCTCGCCGCGTGGTCGTGGTGGCGACGGCGACACCGAGCCTCGCTTCGGTCCGACATCGCCTCCACGTCTACGCTCCGCCCATGCGTGTCGAGGTGAACACCGAACTGTGCCAGGGTCACAACCGCTGCTACGCGCTGGCGCCGGAGCTCTTCGACGTCGACGACTACGGCACCGCGATGGTCATCGGGGACGGGTCGGTCCCACCCGAGCTCGAGGAGAAGGCCCGGCTCGCCGCCGCCAACTGTCCCGAGTACGCGATCACCGTCACCGATGACTGACGAGACCGGACGACGAAGCCCGCGGCGACGATGACCAGCATGTACGGCCCGGTCACCGACTGGGCGACCGATCTCGATCACGCGGACCCCGAGTACAACGAGCGTGCCCACGAGATCTGGCACGAGCTCCGCGAGGGTGGTTGCCCGATCGCGCACTCCGACCGGTACGGCGGCATGTGGGTGCCGCTGACCCACGAGCTGGTGAAGGAGGTCGCGTACGACACCGACCACTTCTCCAGCCAGGGTGTCGTCGTGAGCACCGGGCGACCTATCGCTCCGGCGCCCATCGGTCCCGTCCCACCGATCAGCAGCGATCCGCCGTTCCACCAGATCGCCCGTCGCCTGCTCCTGCCACCGTTCTCGCCCAAGCAGATCGACCCGTGGGAGCCGGACGTCCGGCTCCTCTGCAACGAGCTCCTCGACGCGATGGGCCCGATCGAGCCGGGCGAGACGATCGTGGACGCCGCCGTCCAGTACGCCCAGCACATCCCGGTCGACGTGATCGCCCGGATGCTCGGCTTCCCCGCCGAGGACCACGACCTGTTCCGCGAGTTCGTCCACCATGCGCTCGAAACCGTCAACGAGCCGGTCGAGGTGCGCCAGGAGGGCTTCGCGCGGCTGGGCGAGTACCTCGACGTCCAGATCGAGGATCACCGGGCCAACCCCCGCGACGACCTCACGACGTACCTGCTGAACGTCGAGCTGGGCGGCAACCGGCTCAGCGCCGAGCACGTGCGCGGGTCGATCGTGCTGCTGCTCATCGCCGGGATCGACACGACCTGGAGCGCGATCGGATCGTCCCTGTGGCACCTCGCCGGTCATCCCGACGACCTGCACCGCCTGGTCAGCGACCCCGACGTGATGATGTTCGCGATCGAGGAGCTCCTCCGCGCGTACGCGCCGGTGACGATGGCCCGCCTCGTCAAGGACGACGTCGACTTCCACGGGTGTCCGATGAAGGCGAATGAATGGGTGCTGCTGCCGTTCCCCGCGGCCAACCGCGACCCCGACGTCTTCGAGGACGCCGACGGCTTCGTGATCGACCGGGAGGCGAACCGGCACGCCGCGTTCGGCCTCGGGATCCACCGCTGCATCGGCTCCAACCTGGCACGCCTCGAGCTGCGGATCGCCGTCGAGGAGTTCGTCCGACGGTTCCCACGCTTCGAGCCGGCCGGCGTGACGCGCTGGAGCGTCGGCCAGATCCGCGGACCTCGCGAGCTGCCGATCCGCATCCTCGAGCGCGCGTGACCGAGCCGCCCGTCGCTGCGGAGCGTTGGACCGAGCTGCTCGCCGGGTGGGCGATCCCGGCCTGGATCGTCGAGCAGGCGCCCGAGTCGCCGTGGCGACACGACGTCCCCGCCTTCGCGGTCGACGCCACCCTCGAGAACGACACGACGTCGGCGCGCTGGGCACGGGAGGTCCTGCCGCCGCAGGGCGGCACCGTGCTCGACGTCGGCTGCGGTGGTGGACGGTCGGCATTGCCGCTGGTGCCGCCTGCCAGCGAGCTGATCGGCGTCGACCGGTCCGCAGCGATGCTCGACGAGTTCGTCCGGGCCGCCGAGTCGGCGGGTGTGGCACGGCGAACCGTGCACGGTGCGTGGCCCGAGGTCGCGCCCGTGACACCGATCGCCGATGTCGTGATCTGCCACCACGTGGTGTACGACGTCGGGGCCATCGTCCCGTTCCTG
>DATHUU010000065.1:0-17047 GCA_035461925.1 Ilumatobacter sp. | reverse complement strand
ACATCCCCGACGTGATGGAACACCTCGCGTCGGTCGGGCTCACCAGCCGGGAGGCGTGCGGCGACACCGTCCGCAACATCCAGGGGTGCCATCTCGCGGGCGCTTGCCCGCAGGAGGTGCTCGACATCACGCAGTGGGCCGAGGCGACGTTCCAGCACTTCGTCCGCAACCCGCTGGGGCAGCGCTTGCCGCGCAAGTTCAAGGTCAACTTCTCCGGCTGCGCGACCGACTGCGGCCAGGCGATGTTCAACGATGCCGGCGTGATCGCCGTCAGCCGCACCCGTGACGACGGCACGGTCGAGCGCGGGTTCCGCGTCTACATCGCCGGCGGTCTCGGCGCCACGCCGCACCCGGCGCTCGCACTCGAGGAGTTCACCACTCGTGAGGAGCTGCTCCCGACGATCGAGTCGATCCTGCGGGTGTTCGACCAGGCCGGCAACCGCGACAACAAGCTGCGGGCGCGCATGAAGTGGCTCATCGACACGCTCGGGTTCGACGAGGTTCAGCGCCGGATCCTCACCACCCGCAGGATGCTCGTCGCATCGGCCTCGTGGCCGGGTGGCATCCCGGCCGAGGTGGCCGAGCACGGCGACCATCCGGCTGGTGCCGCGGTCGGCGGTGAGGTCACCCGCATCGGTCAGGGCATCGACGCGGTCACCGGCCCGGCCACGCCGGTCAGCATCGGTGGGCTGTCGCCGTACGTGCGCTGGCACCATGCCAACGTCGTGCGGGGGGCCGGCAACGGCTCCGTGAGCGCGTACGCCCACGCCGAGCTCGGTGACATCACCGCTGAGCAGTTCCGTGCGCTCGCCGCGATCCAACGCGAGCTTCGCGCCGGCGTCCGGCTCACGAACCGTCAGAACGTCGTGTTCCGCGGCCTGACCGACGAACAGCTCCCGCTGCTGTTCGAGCGTCTCGAGGGCATCGGGATGGCGAGCCCAGGCGCCGAGCTCGCCCGCGACGTCGTCGCCTGTCCCGGTGCCGACACGTGCAACCTCGCCGTCACCCAGAGCCGGGGTCTCGCCAAGGCGATCGGTGAGCGGCTCGAGGAGGAGGGGCTGGCCGACGTCGGTGGCATCCGCATCAACATCTCGGGGTGCACGAACTCGTGCGGCCAGCACCACGCCGCCGACATCGGCTTCTTCGGCGCCGAGCGTCGCGCCAACGGGCGCTCGGCCCCGGGCTACCAGATGCTGCTCGGCGGCTACGTCGGCCAGGAGCAGATCCACTTCGGCGACAAGGCGCTCCGGCTCCCGGCCAAGAACGCCGCCGAGGGGGCGGTCCGGGTGATCCGGCGCTTCGCCGCCGAGCGGGGGGCTGGTGAGTCGTTCCGGGCCTGGCTCGACCGGTCCGGCGGCGCCGTCGCCATCGGCCGGGAGCTGCAGGAGCTCGACGCCTTCCCGGCCGTCGAGGACGACCCCGACTTCTACGTCGACTACGGCGAGACCGGTCCGTACGTCGCCGAGGTCGGCGCCTCCGAGTGCGCCACCTGATCCTCGCCTCCCGAACGAGGAGGTGGGAGCTGTCAGCGCATGTTCTTGGGGGTGACGTCGCGTTGGCTGACCTCGACGAGCTCGCCGACGCGCACCTCGTACGACACCACGTGCTCCACGGCGTGACCTCCTGACCGGGCCCGGCCGGACACGACGTCGAGCTCGCTGCCGTCGACGACCGGGATCAGCGCCACGGCGCGGAAACCGTCCGCGACGCCGGGGGAGGAGCGCTTGTCCTCCCGCAACAGGAGGCCCGAGTCCCACACCCACAGGTCGTCGACGCTCACGAAACGGCAGCGGTGGCTCGTGCGGGACTTCGAGACGAGCCCACCGGGGCAGACGATGACGTCGCCGTCCACCCAGGGCAGCACGCCCAGGCCGTCGCGCCCGAAGCCGATCTCGAACGCCCGGGCGATGATCGCGTCGTGGTCGCCCGAATCGATCGCCCGCTCGATCTGGACCTGGCGCACCGACTCGGCCACGTGGTGGAGGTCGTCGGCGGACATGTCGCGAAGTGACGCGATCAGCTGCTCCGGGTCCTGCACGCCACCAGGATGGTGGCTACAGTCGGAATCGCAACGTCCGCTGCGACACACGAGAGTCTGGGGTCTGATCATGAGAACACGCGCTGCCGTCCTGCGCGAGTACAACCAACCGTGGAGCGTCGAGGAGATCGAGCTCGATCCTCCCAAGCGAGGCGAGGTCCTCGTCAAATTGGCGGCGTCGGGCATGTGCCACTCCGATGAGCACGCCTACGACGGCCACATCGCCGGTCTCGTCCCCCCGCCGCCCATGATCGGTGGCCACGAGGGCTCCGGCACGGTCGTCGAGGTCGGCGAGGGAGTCGACTGGCTCGAACCAGGTGACCACGTGATCTTCGGCTTCATCCCGGCCTGTGGGCGGTGTCCCTCGTGCGCAGCCGGGCACTCCAACCTCTGCGACCTGCTGGCCACGTTCACCGTGGGCACCCAGGCGCTCGACGCCACCTATCGCCATCACACGCTCGACGGCAAGGATCTCGGCCTGATGTGCCTGCTCGGCACGTTCGCCGAGCACACCGTCGTCAACGAAGCGAGCTGCATCAAGATCGACAAGGACTGGCCGCTCGACAAGGCGTGCCTGCTCGGATGCGGCGTCGTCACCGGGTGGGGCTCGGCCGTGTACACCGGCGAGGTGCAACCCGGCGACTACGTCGCCGTCGTCGGGTGCGGGGGCATCGGCTCGAACGCGATCCAGGGTGCCAAGATGGCGGGCGCCCGGGTGATCGCGGCGATCGACCCGGTCGAGTTCAAGCGTGAGAAGGCGATGGAGTTCGGGGCGACACACACCTTCGCCTCGATCGAGGAAGCGCAGGCCGCGCTCGGTGACGTCACGTGGGATCGCGGCTACGACGAGGTCATCATGACGATGGGCACCGGTGACGGTGAGACGCTCGGTCAGGCGTTCAACCTCGGTGGAAAGCGGGCGAAGATCGTCGTCACCAACCTCCACGGTACGTCCGAGACGAACATTCAGATCCCGGCGATCATGTTGACGATGATGGAGAAGCAGCTCCGTGGATCGCTGTTCGGTTCGGCCAGCATCCGACGGGACATCCCGCGCTTGTTCGAGCTCTACTTGCAGGGCCAGCTCAACCTGGACGACCTCATCACCAAGACGTACACCCTCGACCAGATCAACGAGGGTTACCAGGCGATGCGCGACGGGGAGAACATCCGCGGCGTCATCGTGTTCGACTGACCGCTCCATGCTGAACGGTTCGCTGGTCGACCGGCTGGCGACGCTCGTCGTCGGGCGGCGGCGCGAGATCGATCTCGTCGTCGCCGCCCTGGCGGCTGACCGGCACATCCTGCTGGAGGGCCCACCGGGGACGGGAAAGTCGACCCTGCTGCGCGCCGTCGCGCACGAGCTCGGGATCGGCTTCGAGTTCGTCGAGGGCAACGCCGAGCTCACCCCGGCGCGCTTGATCGGGCACTTCGATCCCGCCCGGGTCCTCGTCGACGGCTACGAGCCCGACGTCTTCGTCGACGGCCCGCTCGTCGCTGCGCTCCGCAACGGCTCGTTGCTCTACGTCGAAGAGCTGAACCGTGTGCCCGAGGAGACGCTCAACGTGCTCGTCACGGTGATGAGCGAACGGGAGACCAACGTGCCGCGCCTCGGACGCGTGCCGGCGGCGCCGGGGTTCCGGCTCGTCGCCGCCATGAACCCGTTCGATGCAGTCGGCACCGCCCGGATCTCGTCGGCGATCTACGACCGGGTCTGTCGACTCGCGGTCGGCTACCAGGACGCCGCGGACGAGGTCGCGATCGCCGAGCGCCACGTGCACGATCTGCCGAACGGGGTCGCCGAGCGGATGGTCGACCTCGTCCGGCGCACTCGCACGCATCCCGACCTGCGCATCGGCTCCTCGGTACGTGGCGCGATCGACCTCGGCGCGGTCGCGATCTCGCTCTCGCAGCTCCGCGGGCGTCCGCTCACCGACCGGTCGGTGTGTCTCGACGCCGCGCTCGTCGCGTTGTCCGGCCGCGTGCGGGTACGGGAGGGGTGCGCCCGCGACCCGGAGTCGATCATCACCGAGCTCTGGGAGGCGGTCTTCGAGCCGGTGGAGTCGAACCCACCCGAACCGGGAAAAGCGACCGCCCCGACGGGGGCGGCAGGTCACTGAGTCCGCCGGCGGCCGCGACCGGCGAGGCGGCCGACGAGATCATCGACGAGTCACGTCGCCGCACCGTGTCACGACGGGAGTTGGCGTCGTCGCCGCTGCTCGACGACCTCTCGCCCGACGTCGGCGAGATCGACGAGGCCGCGGTCGCCGAGGCGCTGGAGGCGGATCCCGACGAGCTGTTGTCGTTCCTGGCGGAGATGACCCAGGCGACAGATGTGCAGCTCCGCGGGTTGGCGAAGGCACTGGCGGCTCGCATCTTCGTCGATCTGGCCCGGACCGAGCCGCCCAGCGCTCGCGGCATCGGCCGGATCGTTCGGCGGCCGTACCGGCCCGATGGCGGCGATCTCGACATCGAGGGGAGCGCTGACGCGCTCCTCGCCGCGCGCGCCGAGCGGCGTCTCGTGGAGGAGGACGAGCTGATCGTGCGAGCGTGGGGCAAGCCGTCGACGTCGTGGTGTCTGCTCGTCGACCGCAGCGGGTCGATGCATGGAGGGCCGCTCGCGACGGCGGCGCTCGGGGCGGCCGCGATCGCTGCCCGGGCCGACGACCAGTACGCGGTGTTGTCGTTCAGCCGCGACGTCGTGGCGGTGAAGGCGATGTGGGAGCAGCGAAGCGTCGACGACGTGATCGACCGTGTCCTGGCGCTGCGGGGTCACGGGACGACCGACCTCGCGAAGGCTTTGCTCGCCGCGTCACAGCAGCAGGCGTCGGTCGCCGCAGGTCGCCGGATCACCGTGCTCCTGTCCGATTGTCGAGCGACCGAGCCGGGTGACGTCGCCACCGCGGCCCGATGCCTCGACGAGCTGGTGATCTTGGCGCCCGAGGGCGACTCCGACGAGGCCGCCCTGCTGGCCGGGGAGATCGGTGCGAGGTGGGCTCCGGTCGACGGCCCCACCTCGATCGTCGCCGCGTTGGCGAGCGTGCTCGACCGCTAGGTCGTCCCGAGGAGTTCGCGAGAGGCCGACCTCCCGAGCGGTCAGTCGCAGGTGATGGTCGGGTCGGGGACGATGCCGACGGTGTTCGACTCGACTTCGACGGACGGAAGGGTCGTCGACGTGTCGTCGGGCTCGTCGGGCTCAGCGTCGTCCTCGGCGAGCGCGTCGTCCTCACCGCCCTCGTCGTCGTCGGCGTCGACCGGCAGGGTCGTGGTCGACTCGAAGACCTGCTCGGGGGCCGAGGCGATCGTCGCCTCACCGCGGAAGACCGACAGGATCGCCAGCATGTTGTCGCCACCGAGCCGTGGTCGCTCGACCTCCTCGCCGGCGCTCGTGGTCTCCGACGACGACTCGATGCGGTACGTCGCGATCTGGGTGGGGTCGAGCCGGCGCAGGGTGTTCGCGAACTCGAGCATCCGCCGCAGGGTCAGCCCGGTGTCGGTCACGAGGTACTGCTGGTTGGTGTCGATGATCGCCGTCGCGACCCCCGGCGAGTACAGGCCCTCGTTGATGACCTTCGCCACCACGCGTCGCAGGAAGTCCTGTTGCCGGGCGATGCGCCCGAAGTCGGACGTGCCGTCCTCGCTCCACTCGTCGCTCCCCGGAGGATCCTCGTACTGGTAGTGACGTGACCGGACGTAGGCGAGCGCCTGGGCACCGTCGAGGTTGACGCAGCCGGTCTCGGTGACGAGGAGCCCGGATCGACGATCGCGCGCCGGCGCGCTGAACGGGACCTGAACCCCGCCGACGGCGTCGACCAGACGCTGGAACGCGCAGAAGTCGACCTGGACGTAGTGGTCGATCGGGATGCCGAAGTTGAGGAAGATCGTGTCGATCAGCTTGGTCGGGTCGTCGCGGACGTAGGCGCTGTTGATGCGGGCCTTGCGACCACCCGCGATGTCGACGTAGAGGTCGCGGGGGAGCGACAGGACGGCGAGCTGGTTCGCCGCTGGGTTGGCGCGCCAGATCATGATCGTGTCGCTGCGCTCGCCGAGCCCACCGCGGTCGTCCTCGACCGGCGCACCGTCGACGCCGCAGTCGTTGTTGTCGGCCCCGACGATCAGGAAGTTCGCGGCGTCGGGTTCGGCGAGCTCGAGCACCGTGGTCGTGGTGACCGAGGCGGCGTCCTCCGGTGGCGGGGCGGTCGCTCCCGGGAGGACCACCTCGGGAGCCGCGCTGCCGCCGGAGAAGTCGGAGGACGGACCGACGATCGACACGAGCTGGCGGTCCGACAGCACCCACTGTCCGAGCGCGAGGCCCCCCGCCGCGGCGAAGCTCGCCAGCGCGGTCACGACGACGACGACGATCGTCAGTCGCTGCGGCCAGGTACGGCGCATGGAGATGGGTGCCGGGGGGGACGACATGGCGCCGTCAGCGTACCGGCAGCCTCATCACGGTTCAGGGGTCAACGCTTCAGGCGAGGACGACGACCCTGGTGCCGACCGGTGCCCAGTTCCACATGTAGACGGCATCGGGGGTCGCCTGCCGGACGCAGCCGCCGGACAGGGCCTGTCCGAGCTGGCTCACCGATTGCAGCGCCGCGCCGGTGCGGATGTTCATGGGGATCTCGTGGAACCCGATGTTGTCGCCGTCCGGACCCTTCGTGAACCGGACCATGTAGCGCCAGCAGATGTCGGGGTTCTTGATGTTGCACGTGTAGCTCGACCGCGAGAACACCGAGTAGGTCCCGGGGAGCGGTTGGTTCCAGGTGCGGCGTCCGGAGACGAGATGGGTCTTGGAGACCGTGCCGTCGGCCTCGACCGTCCAGACTCGCATGTGGGTCTTCGAGTAGACGACGCGGCGTCCCTCACCGGAGTTGGCGGGCAGCACCCACGACGGCGGCTCCGTGGTCGTGCTGGGCGGGGGTGGTTGCGTGTCGGTGACCTGGGCCTGCGTCCCGCGCTCGGGGGTCAGCCGCGCCGGCTCGCTCGGGAGCTCGATCACGAGCGGCGGCACCGTCGTGGTGGTCGTGGTGGTCGTGGTGGTGGTGCTGGTGGTCGTGGTGGTGGAGGTGCTGGTGGACGTGTCGACCGTCCCGGTCGTCGTGGGCTCGTCGGATGTCGAGATCGCGACCGTCGTCGAGGTCTCTTCCTGAGCATCGGCGGTGGCGCCGAGACCGAGCACGCTCGATCCGACCAGTGCCACCGCAGCGAGTCGTCCCAACAGTCCGCGCATGGCGGCCGAGGCTATCGTGTCCGCTCAGCTCAGGTTGGTCAGGGCGGCCTGGGCGGCGGCGAGGTCGGCTTCTGCCTCGGCCAGCAGGGCGCGCGTGTGGTCGACGACCTCGGGTTTGGCGTTGGCGAGGAACCCCTCGTTGCCGAGACGACCGTGGAAGCCGGCGATCTGCTTGGTCTTGGCGTCGATGAGCTTCTGGAGCCGGGCTCGCTCGGCGTCGAGGTCGACGTCGTCGAGCAGGCCGGAGAGCAGGATCTCGCTGCCCTCGAAGGTGATCGGGCTCGCCACCGCCGGTCGTCCGAGCGTCAGGTCGACGACCTCCGACACGCCGGCGAGCACCTCGACAGCGCCGTCGACCGTCGCGACCAGGTCGAGCACCGGCTGCGGGGCGTGGACGGCGATCTGGTGCTTCGGCTTGACGCCCTGTGCGGCGCGCACGGTCCGGATCCGACCGATCAGCTCGTCCGCGCGGGCGAAGGTGGTGACGACGCTCGGGTCGATGACCGACCGGTCGACCCGGGGCCAGGCTGCCCCGGCCAGGAGCTCGGCCGCCGGGAGGTGCACACCGGCGATCTCGCCGGCGCGGGCGGCGCTCACCGCCGGCCAGAGCGCCTCGGTGACGAACGGCATGACCGGGTGCATGATCCGCAGCACGCCGTCGAGCACGGCGCCGAGCACGGCCTGCTGTTGCGGGTCGTCGTCGATGGTGGGCTTCACCATCTCGAGGTAGCGGTCGCACACGTCGTTCCACACGAACGTGTAGAGGGAGTCGGCGTAGGCGTTGAACTGGTAGCCGGCCAGATCCTGCTCGAGCTCACCGAGGACCAGCGCGAGGCGGCTGACGATCCACCGGTCGGGGAACGGGCGGGACGCCACGTCGATCGGATCGGCGACCGAGCTGTCGGCGTCGATGCGGCCGAGCGCGAACCGGGTCGCGTTCCACAGCTTGTTCGCGAAGTTGCGGCCGAGATCGAACTTCGCCGAGGTGTTGCGGGCCAGCGGCATGGCGTCGGTGGGCTCGACGAGCCCCGCGGCGACGCCGTACGCGCTCACCATCTTCTTCGTCGGATCGCTCGGCGACGTCTGGATCGGCGCCGCGACGACGTGGCCGGCAGGGGTCGTGACGAGCTCGGGGGTGAACGACTCGCCCGAGTGTGGGCAGATCAGGTCGACCGGCATGCGGACGTCCTGGGTGTCGGTCGTCATCTGCACGAGCGCGAAGCGCATCGCGTCGGCGCCGTGGGAGTGGATGATGTCGCGCGGGTCGACGCCGTTGCCGAGGCTCTTCGACATCTTCTGGCCGTTGCCGTCCTGGACCATGGCGTGGATGAAGACGTCGCGGAACGGGAGCTGGCCGTCGAGGAAGTAGCGGTTGAACATCACCATCCGGCTGACCCAGAGCGTGATGATCTCGCGAGCGGTGGACAGCACCGAGGTCGGGTTGAACGACTCGAGCAGTCCGACCGTCTCGGGGAAGTCCTCGGGCCACGGCCAGCCCATGGTGGACATCGGCCAGAGGCCGGACGAGAACCAGGTGTCGAGCACGTCCGGGTCGCGGGTGAACCCGTCGGCCTCGAGCGCAGCGATGAGCGTCGGCTCGTCCATCGACCCGTCGACCCGTTCGAGCCGCCGCAGCGTGGAGTCGGGCGGCACGCACACCGCTTCCTCGACCTCGTCAGCGGTGACCTTGCGGGCGAGGTGGGCGGCACCGGCGTCGACCCAGGAGGAGTGGACCGGCGCCATCGCGTCGACCTCCGCCTCCTGCACCTCGGCCGGGGCGTCGGCGAGCGGGACGACGCGCGTCCACACCGGGATCTGGTGGCCCCACCAGAGCTGGCGGCTCACGCACCAGTCGCGGATGCCGTCGTGCCAGGCGTGGTACGTGCGGGCGTAGCGCTCGGGGAAGAAGTGGAGCTCGCCGTCGCCGTTGCCCTCCACCCGTGGCGACACGCCGTCGGGGAGCGCTGGGGACTGCGCCGGATCCTGGGCGCGCAGCGCCGACCCGCGCAGGCGGTCGTCGGTGACCCGCACGTACCACTGGTCGGAGAGCCACGGCTCGATCGGGACGTGGCTGCGGTACGAGTGCCCGACCGAGTGGGTGTAGTCGCGCACCTCCTCGAGCAGGCCGCGCTCGCTGAACCACTCGACGATGCCGGCCCTGGCGACATCGCGGGACAGCCCGACGAAGTTGCCCGCCTCGGCCGAGACGTCGTCCCAGCCGTGCTGGTCGGAGATGTGGCCGTCGGGGCCCAGCACGTTGACGATCGCCAGGTCGTGGCGCACCCCGATCTCCCAGTCGTTCGGGTCGTGGGCCGGCGTGACCTTCAAGAACCCGGAGGCGAACTGTGCCTTGACGTCGGAGCTGTCGGGGTCGGACATCACGACGTAGTCGTCGGCGATGATCGGGATCTCCCGGTTGACGATCGGCAGGATCACGGTCTTGCCGACCACCGCGGCTGCCCGGGGGTCGTTCGGGTTCACGGCGACCGCCGTGTCGCCGAGCATCGTCTCGGGCCGTGTCGTCGCCACCGTGACGTGACCCGACCCGTCGGCCAGCGGGTACCGGAGGTACCACATGTGGCCGGCGATCTCCTCCATCTCGACCTCGTCGTCGGAGAGTGCCGTGCGGGTGACCGGGTCCCAGTTGACGAGCCGCTTGCCTCGGTAGACGAGGCCGTCGCGGAACAGCACGAAGAAGGCGTGCCGCACCGCGGTGGCGCACATCTCGTCCATCGTGAACCGGACGCGGTCGTAGTCGCACGAGGCGCCCATCGCGATCAGCTGGTCGAGGATGACCTGTTCGTACTCGTCCTTCCACTCCTGGGTCTTGGCGACGAACGCCTCGCGACCCATCTCGAGCCGTCTCACGCCTTCGGTGAGGAGTCGCTTCTCCACCACCGTCTGCGTGGCGATGCCGGCATGGTCGGTACCGGGCATCCACAACGTCGCATCGCCGAGCATCCGGTGGTACCGGACGAGCACGTCCTGCAACGTGTTGTTGAGCGCGTGCCCGAGGTGCAGCGCGGCGGTGACGTTCGGCGGCGGGATCACGATCGAGTACGTCGGCGTCCCCGCCGCGACCGGCTCGGCGTGGAACACGTCGGATGCCCGCCAGGCAGCGCGAACCGTGGGTTCGGCATCGGCGGGCACGTACGCCTTCGGGAGCTCGGCGCGGGTCTCGTTCGTACTCATGCGGCGCCCCAGGGTAGTGCTGACGGAGGGCGATCTCCCCAAGGATGCCTCGGCCGCGGGTGCCCCGAGCCCGATCTGCTTCTCGTCCGTCTCCGGCCCGCCTGTGGCGCGGGAACCGGACGAGACTACGAAGCAGTCGTCCGTCAGAGCAGGGACTCGTAGATCTCCATCGTCTTGCGGGCGGCGGCGTCCCAGCCGAACTCGCTGACGGCGCGGCGTCGGCCGGCCCTGCCCATCGCTGCGGCCTGATCGGGGTGGCGGACCACCTGGTTCACGGCTGCTGCGAGGCCGGCCTCGAACTCGTCGATCGCGTCCACGTCGTAGTGGACGAGCGTGCCGGTCTCGCCGGGGACGACCACGTCGGGGATGCCGCCGACGTCGCTCGCCACGACGGCGGTCTCGCACGCCATCGCCTCCAGGTTGACGATGCCGAGCGGCTCGTAGATCGACGGGCACACGAACACGGTCGAATGGGTGAGCACCTGGCGTACCTGCTCCCGAGGGAGCATCTCCGACACGACGAACACGCCGTCGCGACGTGCGTGGAGCTCGTCGATGGCGGCGTCGGTCTCGGCCTTCAGCTCGGGGGTGTCGGCGGCACCGGCGAGCAGGATCACCTGGACGTCGTCGTCGAAGTCGAGTGCTGCCCGCAGGAGGTGGGGGACGCCCTTCTGGCGCGTGATCCGACCGACGAACACCGCAGACGGCCTGTCGAGATCGACGCCGAGACGCTCCAGCACCGAGGTGTCGGGGTCGGGGGCGTAGAACTCCGTGTCGATGCCGTTGTGGACGATGTGGACCTTGGTCTCGTCGAGGCTCGGGTACGCGTCCAGGACGTCGGCTCTCGACCCGTTGCTGACGGCGATCACGGCGTCGGCCGCTTCGTACGCCGTCTGCTCGGCCCACGACGAGACCCGGTACCCGCCGCCGAGCTGCTCGGCCTTCCACGGGCGGTGCGGCTCGAGCGAGTGCGAGGTGACCACGTGCGGGATGCCGTGGAGCAGCTTCGAGAGGTGGCCGCCCATGTTGGCGTACCAGGTGTGGGAGTGGACGAGGTCGCAGTCGCCGGTCTGGTCGGCCATCGCCAGATCGGCTGCGAGCGTGCGGAGCGTGGCGTTGGCACCCTCCAGGAACGGCTCGTGCTCGGAGTGGGCGATCGCCCCGTCGCGCGGCGCCCCCATGCAGTGCACCTCCACGTCCGCGAGCTTCACCAGCTCCCGCACGAGGAAGTCGACGTGGACGCCGGCGCCGCCGTAGACCTCCGGTGGATACTCCCGAGTCAGGATCCCGATCCGCATGAGGCGGACTGTACGGGATCAGTACCGGGTCAGCGGTTGCGAGGGGTGTAGGACGCGTAGGTGGGGTCCGGGAGCGGCTCTACTTGAGGAACTTGCTGGTGGTGTTGTCGGCGAGGATCTTGCCGCCGGTCTGGCAGGTCGGGCAGTAGTTCACCGTGTAGCCCGAGTACTCGACGGCTCGCACGAGGTCGCCGCACACCGGACACGGCTCGCCGGCGCGACCGTGCACGCCACCCGGCCGGTCCTTCGACGACGACATGTCGGGCCGGGAGCGCTCGTACTCCAGACCCTCCGCCACCGTCGCGCCGATGGCGTCGACGACCGCCGTCGCAGCGTCGAGCCCGAGCTTCCGGGTCATCGCGAACGGGCTGATCTTCGCCCGGTGGCAGACCTCGTTCGCGAGCCGTCGGCCGAGTCCGGCGATCGAGCGCTGGTCACGCAGGAACCCGTGGATCCGCTGGTTCGGGTGCTCCTCGAACAGGGTGACGAGCTCCTCGGGCGCGAGCCGGTCTGCTTCCGGGCCGAGCACGTCGAGCGGGGGGGAGGTCAGCACCGAATCCGACGGCAGGCACCAGACGCCCGCCCGTCGTTCCGAGCCCTGCTCGGTGAGGAGCAGGGCCGGTCCCTCGTCGAACACGAACCTCGCCTGCCCGCCCCGGGGCTTCGCGGTCTGCTTCTCGTCGGCGAGCAGCCGCCCGCCCTGCATCAGGTGCACGGCGAAGGTGACCGGCTCGAATTCGAGCAGCAGGTACTTGCCACGTCGCGCGACCGTGACCAGAGCGTGACCGTAGGCGTCGTCGGGTGCCGGTACGGCGGTCTTGAGCGCGGTGAACGTGAGCGGTCGGAACGACGCCAGGGTCCGGCCGCGGAACTGCTCGGACAGCCGCTCGGCGTGGGCTTGGACCTCGGGCAGCTCCGGCACGTCGGACGCCTCACTCGTAGCGGGTGCGCTCGCGGACGATCGAGAAGACCTGGTCGAGCGCGCCGAAAACCGGCTGGGCCCCCATCAGCTTCTGCTGGTCGCCGAACAGGAGGATCTTGCCGGTGATGAAGGCCTCCTGGGCGTTCATCGCACCGGTGGCGACCGCCACGGCCGTCGACCAGTCCTGCTGCATCCGGACGTCCTCCGGGTCGGCCGCGCCGGCACCGAACGTCGCCGCCCCGTCGCCCACCTGGAGGTGGTAGGTGACGTCTCCTTCCGGGCCGTCGGTCACCACCTGGGTGACGCCGATCCGGTGCTCGTTCGCCAGCTCGGCCAGGGTCTCGCTCTCGGCGACCTCGCGCGTGAGCTCCCGGATCCAGGCCAGGCCGAGGTAGCGAACCGTCGGGTCGGTCGGGAGATCGGTGGAGGACGTCGTCTCGTCGGTGCTCATGGCGGCCCCTAGTCTGCCTCACCGTGACGTTCGCGCCCACCGACGAGCTCCCGCACGACGGCGTCGCCGTCGACGAGTGGGTGTTCGCGGCGTGGCTCCCGGACGGGTCCGCCGGGTTCGTGTCCGGTCACCGCCTCGTCGGCCGCCGGGCCTGGTACTGGTTCGCGCTCGCTCACGAGGGCCACCCGATGCTCCACCTGACCGAGTGGGACGTGAAGCTGCGGAGCGACCCGTTCACGGTGAAGGCGCCCGAGATGTGGGCGGAGCACCACTGCGTCGCGCCGTTGCGGCAGTGGACCGTTGGAAACGAAGGCCACGCCGCGGCGCTCGACGACCCGGAGGAGGCGCTGGGTCGGGCCTATGGCATCCCGACCGCGATGGCGTCGGACGTTGAGTGGTACGCGATCGGTGGAGCCGTCGCGCTCGACGTACCCGGCGGACACGGCTACGAGCAGGTCGGCGTCGCCCACGGGCTGATCGAGATGATCGATCGCCCGCACCTTGAGTTCGACGACGTGCCCGCCCACCGGTGGCGTCGGTGGGGCGATGCGCTCGGTCCGGTCGAGCTCGACGAGGTCGTCGCCCACACTGGTCTCCGCGTCGGCTTCGCGTTCCCCGACGGAACGACGAGCGACTGGGTGCTCGGCCCGTCGGGCTGGCACCGCCGCGGCCGCCTCCGCCGCTGACGGTCGCGTCTGTGCCGAATCAGTGCCGCCTCGGGCCGCCGCTCCGTGTTCTCGCCCGGTTGCTGCACGTCTGGCGGGTCGGAAGCGGACCAGTTCGCGTTGGGGTCGGGGTGAGGAGGTGTTGGGGGCCGGGAGGGCGTTGCGTGTGGCGGTGGTCGGCGTCCGTGCCGCTAGGTGTTCCCGTCCGGTTGCTGCGCGTCTGGCGGGTCGGAAGCGGACGAGAACACGTTGGGGTCCGGGTTGGGGTCGGGGTTGGGGTTGGGGTTGCGGTTGGGGTTGGGGTTGGGGTTGGGGTTGGGGTCCGGGCTGGGGCTGGGATCGTGGGGGTGGGGGACGTGGGCGCTGGGGTCGCGCGGCGTGGCGGCGTGGTGGCGGCGGCGGACGACGAGCAGCACGACTACGCCGACCAGCGCGCCCAGCACGAGGAAGGGGAGGAGCACGGCGAGCACGTAGCCGATCCCCCAGATCATCCCCGTGAACCCGTCCCATCCCTGCCGGAACGCGTCGGCGATCGAGTCGTCTTCGTCGTCGGCCGGCTCGGGCACCGCCGCGGTCGGGATGATCTCGACCGTGATGGTGGAGAACGCAACTCGCTCGCTCAGATTGCGTTCCTGCGCCTCCAGACGCTCGAGGTCGGTCTGACGCCGCGTCAGCTCGGACTCCAGCGTGACGAGGTCGGTCAGGTTCTCGGCTCGCTCCATGAACGCTCGGACGTTCTCGACGCTCTCGCGGGCGTTCGCGATCCGTACCTCCAGGTCGATCAGCTGCTCGGTCACGTCCTGGGCGCTCTGGTTGATCGACTGGATCGTGCCGGTCTGCTCGATCCCCGAGATCAGCGCGTCGACCTCGCTGGGGGGCACCTTCACGACGAGCACCGCGTAGCCGCTGTTCGGGCCGTCGATCGCCGGGTTGCCGAAGTTCACGTCCGAGGACGCCACACCCCCGCCGAGCGCCGCCGCCCTGGCCGACACCGATGACACCGACCGCTGGATGTCGTCGCTGCTCACGGTGAGGTGCATCTCGATGATGACGTCGCGTCCGATCTGGCCGAGGTCGATCGATGGGTCCCCGGTCGAGCCACCCGTCTCCGTATCGGCCGTGTCGTCGCCGCCCGTCGCGAAGCCTCCGTCCGCAGGTTCCTCGGCAGCAGGCTCCGCCGCCGGTTCCTCCGCGGTTGCTTCATCGGCGGACGAGTCGTCACTGCCCGAGCTGCAGGCCGAGAGCGCGAGTGATCCGGCAACGATCACGGCGCCGATCGCTCGACGGCGGTCGGTCGTGCTGTGCGCTGTTCTCCCCATGGGGTTTGGACGTGCCGCGACCAGCGACGGTTCCCGTGGCACACTCGACGGTCGCATGCGATACGAGCGCGACATCCTCGACGACTTCGCCCAGAGCCGGAAGCCGACGCAGTACGCGACCGTCGAGGTCGCGATGGGCCTCGTCGTCGAAGATCGCGTGAGTGGGTTCGTCGGCGACGTCGTCCGCTGGAACCACGAGGCGGTCACGCTCCGTGACCGCAAGCAGCATCTCCGGCACTTCACCTGGAAGCCGGGCGGGTTCCTCCACGAGGGCCGACCGGTCACCCTCGTCCGGCCGGCGCGCCAGCAGACGGCCGCTCGCACGGTCACCGCGTCCGGATCGTTCGCCGCGGATCGCTCGGCGGGTGCCCGAGTAGCCGAGGCAAGCCGGATCTGGGTCGAGGGCAAGCACGACGCCGAGCTGCTCGAGCACGTCTGGGGCGACGATCTCCGCGAGCTCGGCATCGTCGTCGAACCCCTCCACGGGGCCGACGACCTCGCCGCCGCGGTCTGCGAGTTCCAGCCCGGTGCACAGCGCCGGCTCGGCATCCTCCTCGACCATCTGGTCGACGGCTCGAAGGAGTCGCGCATCGCCGCGAGCGTCGATCATCCGGCCGTGCTGATCGCCGGGCACCCCTTCGTCGACGTGTGGGCCGGCATCCGACCGAAGACGGTCGGTCTGACCGCGTGGCCCGACGTGCCGAAGGGGCGACCCTGGAAGGACGGCCTGTGCGATGCGCTCGGTGTGCCGATGGAGGGCTTCTGGCCCCGGCTGCGCAACCAGGTGCGCTCCTACGCCGACCTCGAGCCCGAGCTCGTCGGCGCCGTCGAGCGTCTCATCGACTTCGTCGCCGAGCCCTGAGCCGGCCGAATTCCCACGGGCTCGCCGGGTGTCGAGCGGTACGGTCGGGATCGTCGCCGCCACCAGGAGGTGCGAGATGAGCGAGACGACGGCGGGTGCGGGCGAGACGGGTTGGACGCCGTGGCGCGTCGCTCCCTGGTCGGGGTTCGAGGTCGCCGATCCGTCGGGGAGCGTCGGCATCGTCCAGATCGACCACGAGCGGTTCGTCGTGCTCCACGCCTTCAGGTACGACGATCCCGACGTCGAGCGAACCCTGCTCCAGGAGCTGGTCGACGACGGCATGGACGAGGCCGAGGCGCGCCGTGCCGTCGACGAGGCGCGCACGTTCTCCCCGCGTGAGGACAACCCGACCGATCTGGCATCCATCCCCCGGTTCATGCGCTGGTTCGAGAACCCCTACGGCAAGCACTCCCTCGCCGCGCTCATCCACGACGAGCTCATCACGGACCAGGTCAACGGCGGGAGGCTCGGGAGCGACACCCTGGCGGACCGCTTCTTCCGCGAGATGATGCGAACGTCGGGCGTCGCCTGGCTCAAGCGCTGGATCATGTGGTCGGCCGTGGCGCTCCGGACCCGGTTCGCGGCCGGCGGTCTCCGGCGGTGGAGCGTGATCCTCTGGGTCGCGCTCAGCGTGCTCGGGATCTCGTGTGTGGTCGCTGCGATGGGGGCGTGGCTCGCCGACTGGTCCGCCCCGATCGATCCGCAGTGGTTGCTCGCCGTCGCGGTGCTGCTGCCGGTCGTCGCGGCCGGGCTGTGGGGAGAGCAGTGGGGGGCGAGCCTCGTGTTCGCAGTGGCAGCGTTCTGGATCGTGCCCGCCGGGATGGTCGCCGGCCTCGGCTACCTCGTCTATCTCGCGCTCGAGCGCACCGCCCGCAGCGTCGGCCTCCGCTGATCAGCGCTCGCGCGAAGGGGCCGGTCAGCCGATGGACTCGGCGGCGGGATCGATCGAGGTGATCGCCCGGCCCCGATGCATCATCGTGACGGGGCCCGACTCCGACACGACGATGACGATCGCCTCGTGGTCGTCGTGGGAGTAGCGCAGCGCGGAGGTGTGCCGCATGCCGTGCATC
>DATHUU010000064.1:0-23742 GCA_035461925.1 Ilumatobacter sp. | reverse complement strand
GGTGCCGGCGTAGACACGCAGTTCCCAGGAGGCTGCGCCGCGTTGACGACGAGATCCCTTCATGCCCGCGGGTGATGGGCAACTCATGCCCTGTGACTTCGGCCACGGACGCGACGAAACCCCTGCACAGCAGGGGTTTCGGATGGAGCGGACGACGGGATTCGAACCCGCGACCCTCACCTTGGCAAGGTGATGCTCTACCAGCTGAGCCACGTCCGCAGCGGTTGAAGAGACTACCAGGCACGCCCCGGGTTCGGACAACCCGGTCGACGCTTCGCGGCCGCGGAACGACCGCCGCTCAGCTGCGCTGGTCGGGTGGTCGCAGGTCGATCCGCAGGGTCAAGATGCCGTCCTCGATCGCCGCCTCGGCGTCGCCGACCATGGCGTAATCCTGGTAGTCGAGCTTCGCCTGCTCGATGAAGGCCTGGCGCTCCTCGCCGGCCACTGGCGGCAGGGGGCGCTGCTTCACCGCCTGGGCGCGGGCCTTGAAGCGGGCGATCATCGCGTCGGTGTCGAGCTGTGCCATGCCGTGGAGCGTACCGAGCGGCCCGGACCCGGACCAGACGAGTCCGGGTTCGAGAACGTCGCGTCAGGACCTGGGGTCGCCGAGCTCGCGCTCGAGTTCGGCGCGGGCCGCGGCCAGCGCGTCCTGGTCGAACTCGTCGTCGGACAGCTCCTCCAGCGTGGGGACGACCACGCCGGCCGGGGTCGAGTCGGACGCGGTCACCGGTGCCGGACGCTCATCCGCTTCGTCCTCCGGCTCGTCGGGTGCGCGGTCGGACGCCCGGAGGTCGTCGAAACCGGGCGCGGACGGGCCGGCATCGAACGACGAGTCGAGCTCCGGCGGGGCAACGCTCGGCGCGAGCGGCTTCGCCCCCCTCGGTCGGAGCTCGTCGAGGCGACGCCGCTGCCACACGGGATCACCGCGACGCCACGACCGCTTCCCCATCGCCTCGAGCGGAGCCAGCAGCTCCGGATCGGGCCGAGTGGTCCGGTAGATCCACACGGCCAGCAGCACCAGAGCGAGTCCGATCGCGACGAGCAGGACGATGATCGAGGTGACGGTGCGCGTGCCGTCGGGGTCGCCGATGGTCGCCGGGGTCGCGAGGATGGGGAACGTCGTCACGCGTTGCCAGTCTGCCACGACGTCGCTCCGCCGCCGCCCCTCACCGCTGGTGGACCGCACACGAGATCGTCGTCCGGCCGCCGACGGTGCTGCGGAGCAGCGGCGCACCATCGAGCGGGCACGGCGGGAGCGCGGCCCGGACGTCGGGCGAGATCGTACCGGTGTGGCTCCCGCCGCGTGCGAGCATCGCCGGCAGATGCTCGCGCATCGCGGCGAGCAGGTCGTCGACCTCGGCGTCCATCAGCGAGTTGGCAGGACGGTGGGGAGCGACGCTCGCCTGCCACAGGATCTCGTCGACGCACAGGTTGCCGAAACCGGCCACGACGGTCTGGTCGAGCAAGATGGCCTTCAACGCTGCCCGCCGTCGACCGAGCCGAGCGGCCAGCTCGTCCCGGTGGACGGTGAGGAAGTCGGGTCCGAGCCGGCCCTCGTCCGGGTCGAAGCCGAATCGGGCCCACCGTCGCGGGTCGTTGACCCGCAAGATGCCGGGCGCGCCGCGACGGCGGCGCGGGGCGAGCTCCACCACGAAGCGATCCCAGACCGGGTCGTCGCGACCGCTGGCGTACTCGAGACGATCGATCGCAGCGCCGCCGTCGACCACCAAGCGTCCGGTCATCCCGAAGTGAAGACCCAGCGTGGGTCCGTCGCCGTGCGGTCCGGCGGTGTCGAGCAGGACGAGCTTGCCGTGGCGGCGGGCGGCGGTGAACCGCAGTCCGGGCAGCACCGACCTCAGCTCGACAGCCGAAGGCTGCATCGGATCCACCGCGACCCGGACGATCGTCCGGTCGAGCGCCCGTTCCGCGTGCTGCCGGTAGATCTCGGCCTCGAGCCCCTCCGGCATCCGTGCGTCCGATCAGCCGAGGCGGTCGAGGAAACGGGCGATCGGTGCACCGACCTCGTCGGAGTGGATGAGGAACGCGTCGTGCCCGTGGTGCGAGTCGATCTCCACGTACTCGTTGGGCGCCCCCGTGCTGCTGAGGAGATCGGACATGTGCCGCTGCTGATAGTGGGGATAGAGCATGTCGCTGTTGATGCCGATCGTCAGGTTGGGCACCGTGATGCGCTCCATCGCGTGGTCGAGCCCGCCCCGACCACGCCCGATGTCGTGGAGATCCATCGCCTTGGCGATGACGAGGTAGCTGTTGGCGTCGAAACGACGGACGAGCTTGTCACCGTGGTACTGCAAGTACTGCTCCACCTCGAACTCTTGCCACAGACCGAACCCATCGACGAGGGACGCGTCGTGCGTCACGTTCCGACCGAACCGCTCGGTGAACGCGTTGTCACTGCGGAACGTGACCTGCGCGACCTGGCGCGCGATCGCGAGCCCCTCGGCGGGTCCGTCTCCGGGTTCGGCGTCGTAGTAGTCACCGCCCCGCCACCGGGGGTCGAGCCGGATCGCCCGACGTCCGATCACCCCCCACGCGATCTGCTGCGCGCTCGCCTGCATGCAACTGGCTATCGGGATGATCGAACGGACGCGGGATGGGTAGATGATCGCCCACTCGAGCACCTGCATCCCACCCATCGACCCGCCGATCACGGAGGCCCACTGGTCGATGCCGAGGTGCCCCATCAGCCGCATCTGTGCCCGCACCATGTCGCGAATCGTCAGCATCGGGAACCGGGACCCGTACGGGCGGCCGTCGTCGGGGTGCGGCGAGGCCGGGCCGGTCGAGCCCTGGCACCCGCCGAGCACGTTCGAGCAGACGACGAACCATCGGTCGGTGTCGATGTACTTCCCGGGGCCGACGACATCGTCCCACCACCCCGGCACCGGGTGGCCGGGTGCGGCGCGGCCGCTCGCGTGCGAGTCGCCGGTCCAGGCGTGGCAGATGAGGACGGCGTTCGACGCGTCGGCGTCCAGGGTGCCCCACGTCTCGTAGGCGAGCGTCACGTCGCTGAGCACGGCGCCGCTCTCGACCGCGAACGGATGGTCGTTCGCGAACGTGAAGAACTCGCGGTGACCGACCGCATCCCCGCGACGCCATGCGCCGGTGACCGGCAGTGGCTCAGCGCTCATCTCGCTCCGCTCATCTCGTCTCTTGGTTATGGGGTCCTCGTCTGAGGCATCGCGAGCGGCCGAACGCCGGGTTGTCGGACGGACCGACCGCATTTCCCTGGTCCGTGCGGGCACGGGCCGGGGAGAGGCACCTTGGGGGCGTCGCCCAGGTTGCCGGGCCCGGACGTCGCCGAGCCGCTCTTGATGCTGGTCCCGCAAGCTAGCAGGACCGGTGAGGATTCCACCGAGTCGATTCGTCGGTCGGAAGCGTCCGGCGCGGACGGCTCGGCTACCGTCTCGGGGCATGCGAGTCCTCGTCGTCGGTTCGGGTGGTGTCGGCTCCGCCTTCGTGGCGATCGCGTCGCATCGAGAGGTCTACGACCACATCACGGTCGCCGACATCGATCTCGAGAAGGCGGAGGCGGCCGTCGAGACGGCGGTGCACCCCGAGGGTGGCCGGATCCAGGCCGCGTGGGTCGACGCCTCCGACGAGGAGTCGGTCGCCGACCTCGCACGGAGGTGCCGCGCCGACGTGATCCTGAACGCCTGCGACCCGCGCTTCAACCCACCGATCTTCCAGGGTGCGTTCGCGGCCGGCTGCCACTACGTCGACATGGCGATGCACATGTCGGAGCCGCACCCCACCCAGCCGTACCGCAAGACCGGACGGCGCCTCGGCGACGCCCAGTTCGCGCAGAGCCCGCTCTGGAAGAACCGCGACATGATGGCACTCGTCGGGATGGGCGTCGAACCCGGCTTCTCCGATGTCGCCGCGCGGTACGCGGCCGACCATCTGTTCTCCAAGATCGACGAGATCGGGGTGCGCGACGGCGCAGACCTCGTGGTCGACGGCTACGACTTCGCCCCCACGTTCTCGATCTGGACCACGATCGAGGAATGCCTCAACCCGCCGGTGATCTACGAGCGTGAGCGCGGCTGGTTCACGACCGAGCCGTTCAGCGAGCCGGAGGTCTTCACGTTCCCAGAGGGGATCGGGCCGTTGTCGTGCGTCAACGTGGAGCACGAAGAGGTCATCTTGATCCCCCGTTGGATCGACGTCGAGCGGGTCACGTTCAAGTACGGACTCGGCGACGACTTCATCAACGTCCTCAAGACGCTGCAGAAGCTCGACCTGGTCACCACTGAGCCGGTCGAGGTCCGCGGTGTGAAGGTGTCGCCGCGTGACGTCGTCGCCGCAGCCCTGCCCGACCCGGCCGAGCTGGGTGACAAGATGCGCGGCCGGACGTGTGCCGGCACCTGGGTCAAGGGACTCGACCTCGAGGGGGACCAGCGCGAGGTCTACATCTACCACATCGTCGACAACGCCTGGTCGATGAAGGAGTTCGGCCATCAGGCGGTGGTGTGGCAGACCGCGGTGATGCCCGCCGTCGCGATCGAGCTGATGGGGACCGGTGTCTGGTCCGCGCGGGGTGTCGTCGGCCCCGAGGCGCTCCCACCCGATCCGTTCCTCGACCTGCTCGACCAGCACGGCATGGAGTGGGACTTCGCCGAGTACTGGGACCGCGCGCCGGCACCCGAGCGCGAGCGTGACCGCGCGAGCTGACGCTCAGCCGGCGAGCTTGCGGGCGTAGGCCAGGGCGTGGTCGAGCGAGGCGGTGAACGCCTGGCCGGTCCAGGCGATGTCGAACGCCGTGCCGTGGTCGACGGAGGTGCGGATGATCGGCAAGCCCAGGGTGACGTTCACGCCGGTCTCGAACGCGAGCAGCTTCATCGGCGCATGACCTTGGTCGTGGTACATCACGACGATCGCGTCGTACCTCCCACGGTGCACGGCCTGGAAGAACACCGTGTCGGCCGGGTGTGGCCCGGTCGCGTCGATGCCCGCGGCCGCCGCCGTCGCGATCGCCGGCGCGATGAGGTCACGGTCCTCGCTGCCGAACAGGCCGTGCTCGCCCGCATGCGGATTCAGACCGCACACGGCGACTCGCGGGTGGTCGAGGAAGCGTCGCAGTGCCCGATCGGTGAGTCCGATCACGTCGAGCACGCGCTCGCGTGACACACGGCGGATCGCCTCGGCCAGCGAGCAGTGCGTGCTGACGTGGGTGACCGCGAGCGAACCATGGTCCGTGTCGGCGGTCAGCATCATCGTCACGGAGGTCGCGCCGCACCGCGCGGCGATGAGCTCGGTGTGTCCCACGAACGTCGGGTCGGTGAGCTGGGTCGCTTCCTTGTTCATCGGCAGCGTGACGATGCCGGCGACGTCGCCGGCGAGCGCGGCGTCGGTCGCCATCTCGACGTAGCGACGGGCGGCGGCGCCGGCGGCGGCGTCGAGCCGACCTGGACGATGATCACCGGCGGTGAGCTGGCCTGCGTCGACGACCTGGAGCGTGCCGGGGCGCGCGTCGCCGGGCGCCGGGATCACGGTGACCGCGACGGCGAGTCCGAGCAGTTCGGCGCCGTGGCGCAGGATGTCGGCGTCCCCGTACACCACGACGGATCCGTCGGTCAGCGCGCCGTCCGCGGCGCGTCGCAGGACGATCTCGGGTCCCACGCCGGATGCGTCCCCCATCGTGATCGCGATCGGGGTTCGGTCGTTCATGGGCGCTGCAGGTCCCGCAGGAGCTCGTCGAGCGCCGCCTCGCTGCCGAAGCCGCCCGACCGCGTGATCACGGGGAGCGGGTCGTCGCCGACGGTCGCCCAGGCGGTGCCGGGCCCGGCGGTGCCGTGCACCACCGCCGACCCGCCACCGAGGACGGCGGCGGCCGTGTCGCCACCGATGACCACGAGCGCGGCGATGTCGACGCGGGAGCGGAGGTCGGCCACGCCTCGGGCGAGGCTCGCTGCTGCGGCGATCGCCATCGGCTCGTCGACGTCACCGACGGGGATCTCGGTCACGAGCACCACCGCGCCGTGATCGGCGAGCTGGTGTGCCGTGATGTCGTCG
This sequence comes from Ilumatobacter sp., assembly GCA_035461925.1. Classification (GTDB taxonomy): domain Bacteria; phylum Actinomycetota; class Acidimicrobiia; order Acidimicrobiales; family Ilumatobacteraceae; genus Ilumatobacter. Next base: position 17,709 of record DATHUU010000064.1, on the reverse strand, counting down.
GCGAGCGTCGTGACCGGCGTCCCCCGCCGCTCCAGGAAGGCGAGCTGGGCCCTCGCCGACGGGTGGACGCTGCCGCACACCAGGAGCACCGGGCCGCGATGCTCCGGTAGCGGCGTGGCCGGGAGGTCGCCGACGCGTGCTCGTCCGACGACCGAGCTCGGGCCGGCGAGGACGACATCGCCGGCACTCGACTCCCAGAGCTCGAGAATCCGGCTGATGTCGTCGTCGGTCTGTGCGTCGGCGACCACGACGCCGACGGGGTCGGCGAGCCAGGCAGCCAGCCGCTCGAGGTCCGCGACCTCGCCCACGATGCCGACGCCGGCGGCACGGAGCAGATCCGCCGGGTGAGAGCTCGTCACCCGCCGCCGGACGTCGGAGCCGGCGGAACCCTCGTGGACCGGCCGGCCGTGGTCGAGCACCTCGCCGCCGATGCACACCCGGCCGAACTCGGGGAGGGCCGGGACCAGCAGCACCGGAGACTGCTCGGCGCGACCGGCGAGCTCGTCGGCCCAGTTGCCTCGTAACGCCGAGTCGATCTTGTGCCCGGCCCGAGCCCCACGACCGAGGGACGTGGCGCGGTGGCGCGCCTCACGTTGAGAGAGGTGCCGACTGGCGAGATCGACGACGGTGACCAGGCCGGCCTCATCGCCGCTCACCTCGTCCGCGTCCGGCAGGTTCGGCCAGGCGGTCACCGTCACCGGTCCGTTCCCGACGTCGGCCAGCCGCCCGGCCACCTCGAAGGCACCCGTACGGTCGTCCGCGGCGACGACAAGGTCCATGTCCGCATTCTGGCGCATCGGCCGTGCTGGGACGGTGCCGACCATGAACGGTCACCGTCGCGGCTCGGAGAGCAGGACGTCGTCGAGGAAGCCCACCACCCTGGACTCCCACTCGTCGGGTGCGGTCGCGAAGCCCTCGATGTGCCCCGCGCCCGGGACTTCCCAGATCGTGACGCTGCCGGGAGCACCGTCGTGGATGTGCTCGGCTGCGTGCCCCTCGTCGGCGACCCCTCCGGCCACCACGAGCAGGATCGGCCGGGGTGCTGCCGCCGCGGCAGCGTCGGCGAGCGGCGTGGGGCGGGATGCGTCCGTCAGGAGATCGGTCAGCGTGAACTCGATCCACTCCAGCGCCTGTTGGAAGCGACCACGGGCGCCGTAGACGTCGTCGAACCATGCCTGGTCAGCGTCCGTTCGGCCGGTCGCGCCCTCGGCCACGACGGCGCGGATGCGCGGGTCGGCGGCGATCGCACCGATCGCCTCCTCGCCACCCATCGAGAAGCCCACCACGCCGATGCGGTCGGCGTCGACCTCCGGCCGGTCCGCGAGGAACGAGACCGCGCCGACGACGTCGTCGTCGCCGTACCAGCCGAAGTCCATCGCCCGCCCATCGCTCTCACCGTGGCCGCGCGCGTCGGTGATCAGCACGCCGTAGCCGTGGGCGACCAACACCGAGGCCTGCGCGAGCTGGTCGTCGGCGGTCGAGCCGGCGCCGTGACGCACGACCACCGCGGCACCGTTCCGGGAAGGGACGTACCAAGCAGCCAGCTCGATCCCGTCGGCAGCGCTGAACCGGACGTCCTCGGCGACGAGACCACGCGCCGCCGGCGTGTCCGACCCTCGGTCGATCGGCGGGACGTTGGTGGCCAGCACGGCGGGAAAGGTGGTCCAGACGACCACCGCGACCAGCAGCACCAGCGACGGGATCGCGACGAGGCGACCTCGCCCGAGGTCGCGCGTGAGCTCGTGCCCGCCCGCCACGACGAGGACGAGCCCGGCGGCGACCAGCACCAGCCCGCCGATCGACCGCACACCGATCGAACCGGCGGCGAGGAACCGGATCCCCAGCACCCCGCCCACCACGATGCCGACCGACCCGAGCGCGAGGGCGACGAAGCCGCTGGAACGCCGATGCCGGCGCTCGATCCACACCGCCCCGACGCCGATCGCGATGACGACCAGGGCCCGTGCGACCCGCCACCCCGGCGTCCCGTCCACGGCCACGATCGCCGCGAGCGAGACGGTCCAAGCACCGAGTGCGAGGATCGACGCGCCAGGGCGCGCCGTCGGTTCGGAGAGGTCCACGACGGCATCATCTCGCCGTCCCCGTCCCCGTCCCAGGGCCGGAGGTCACGGCCGGCCGGCCAGTGACGTGTCAGCCTACGAGCCGGGCAAACGACAAGCGGCGGTACCACCCGGCAACCGGTGTCGGTACCTCGCGATCAGCCGGTACAGCACCGCCGCGGTCTGGCGGAAGCCCGGCAGGTTCATCACTGCACCGAGGACCCTCCAGGCGCCGCCGGCATGGCGGAGCGAAGCGATTACTGCCCGCTCGGCGGACGCGATCGAGCCGTCCGCGGCGACCCACTGCACCGCCCGTCGACAGTCGGCCTCGGACAAGCCGAGCGCGTCGAGATCGAGGAACTGCCACGGCTCGACGTGCTCCAGCCGGAGCCACCGCTGCCCGGCCCGTGCCGCGCTCGTGCAGAAGCTGCAGTCGCCGTCGAACACCAGCATCGGCCTGCTCGGCTCGTGCACGACCGAGGAGGCTGCGGACACGGGTGGCATGTGCTCCAGCCTGCCGCCCCGGGCCCGCAACCCCACCGTCGTGCCGACGATCGCACCGTGCCCACCGTCTCGGATCACGTCCACGACAGTCCGTACAGTTCCCGTGATGACCAGCAGGGACATCATGATCATCGGCCTTGCGTTGCTCGCGTATGCACTCGTCTCGCGTCGCATGGCAGGGACCGCCGTGAGCGCACCGATGGTCTTCGTGGCGATCGGTTTCGTCGTCGGTCCGCGACTGCTCGATCTCGTCGAGTTGGGCATCGGCTCCGAGGATCTCGGCCGGCTCGCCGAGGTGACGCTCGCGCTCGTGCTCTTCACCGACGCGACGGCGATCGACACCCGTCGGCTGCGAAGGGAGGACTCGATGCCGATCCGGCTGCTGGGTCTCGCCCTGCCGTTGACGATCATCGCCGGCAGCCTGCTGGCGGTGGTCCTCTTCCCCGACCTGGTCGTGTTCGAGGCGGTCGCGTTGGCCGTCCTGCTCGCTCCGACCGATGCTGCGCTCGGGCAACCCGTCGTGTCCGACCCGCGGATCCCCTCGGTGGTGCGACAGGGGCTCAACGTCGAGAGCGGACTGAACGACGGCGTCTGCGTCCCGCTCCTCCTCTCGGCCGTCGCCTTCGCGGAGTTGGAGGAGGCGCCCTCGTTCGACGGCGGCATCCTCGTCGATCTGGTGCGCGAGCTGACCATCGCGGTGGGCGTCGGCGCCTTGATCGCGGTGGCGGTCGGGGGGTTGGTGCGGTGGTCCACCCGTCGCGGGTGGTTGGCCGAAGGTTGGGCGGTGCTGATCCCGCTCGTCACGGCCGTCCTCGCCTACGTGGCGACCGCCGAAGCGGGCGGCAGCGGCTTCATCGCGTCGTTCGTGGCCGGCCTGGTGTACGGCCGCCTCCTGGGCGCCGCCGCGCACCAGTCGGCCGAGCTCACCGACGACCTCGGCCACCTCCTGAGCGGGGTGACCTTCTTCTTGTTCGGAGCGGTGTTGGTGAGCACCTCGATCGACGGCATCGACCTCGAGACGGTCCTCTACGCCGTCGCGAGCCTGACGGTCATCCGGATGGTGCCGGTCGCACTGGCGCTGGCGGGGAGTGGGGCGGAGCGGCCGACGGTCGCCTTCGCGGGATGGTTCGGGCCGAGAGGCCTCGCCACGATCGTGTTCGCGCTGACGGTGATCGAGACGTCGGGTTTGACCGGCGCGACGCGCATCGTCGAGGTCGCCACGCTCACGGTCCTGCTCAGCGTGTTCGCCCACGGGGTGACGGCGGCGGTCCTGTCCGATCGCTACGTCCGATGGTTCGACAGGAGTCGATCGCGGCTGACGTTCGAGACGGCGCCGGTCGAGATCGGCTCACACGTCCGGATCCCCCGTCCCTCGCAGGTCACGCCGGACGATCGAGGGCCCCGATGACCGGTTGCGCGAGGCGCATGCGCTGCTCGTAGCCCGGTTCGTAGGGCATGAACCCGTTGCGATCCGGATAGAGGAGCTGCGCCAGCGCGAACGGCCGACCCTGGTACCACGCCTGTGCGGTGCCGAAGAACCCGGCGTACGCGTCGGCGTCGATCGGTGCGAACAGGCATCGGAGCTCGTTGTCGAGCAGTCCGACCAGCTCGACGCCCAACGGGATCTCGGTGCCACCGCGCAGGGCGTCGACCACGAGCCCGAGCAACCCGCGGCTCGCGACCGGTGTCAGTCCGAACACGACGATCTCGGGGAACCCGACGAGCGCCGGGATGCCGATCGTGTACGCGTACGCCGGTACGGGCGGGTCGGTGTCGGGGCGGGGAGCGACCGGTTCGAGGGCCCACCCCTCCGTCTCGATCATCCATTCGATCTTCTCGGCGTGCGGGATGTGGAAGTCGGGCAACTCCATCAGGTCCGACCCTACCCCCGCGTGCCGTTCTGTCAGCCCGGGACCGGGAACCGCGCCGTTCCGGGCAGAACAGAACGAGGTGGGTCGATAGCGTCAGGGAGACATGTACCGGTTCCTGGTCCGTCCGCGGTGGGTTGCGTTCCACCTGCTCGTGGTGGTGGCGATCGTGGCGATGATCAACCTCGGGTTCTGGCAACTTCGCCGGCTCGACGAGCGCCAGGCGTTCAACGCCACGATCGAGGCCCGGTACGACGAGCCACCGGTCCCGCTCGACGACCTCGTGCCGGCGAACGCGACGCCGCGCGACGGCCTGCTCGACGATGTGGAGTGGCGCCCGGTCTCGGTCTCGGGAACGTACCTACCCGACGAGACGTTCTTCGTCGTCAACCGCTCGCAGAACGGTCGGGCCGGCCAGAACGTGGTCGTGCCGCTGCGGCTCGCCGACGGACGCGTCCTGATCGTCAACCGCGGCTTCGTACCGCTGGCGACCGAGGTGCCACCCGTGCCGGCCGCGGCGGTCGACGTGGTCGGACGCCTGCGTACGTCGCAGAAGCGAGCGCTCGGGCAACTCGTCGACCCCGACGACGGCGATCTGGTCGAGGCGCAGCGCATCGACATCCCACGTCTGGCACCGCAGCTGCCCGGGGAGGTGGTGCCGATGTACGTCGATCTCGACACGTCGACGCCCGCCGAGCCCGTACCGTTCCCCGAGCCGGTCGCGGCTCCGGATCTCGGCGAGGGCAACCACCTCTCGTACGCCGTCCAGTGGTTCGTCTTCGCGATCGCGGTTGCGGTCGGCTGGGTGCTGGCCGTGCGCCGGTCAGTGCGAACCCACCGACGAGCGCACGAGCAGGCCGAGCATTCGCCGGTCGAGGCCGAGCAGCCGGCGCCGCACTGACCACGGAGCGGTCCGGAACACGGCCCGCATCGCGGCGGCCACGCGGTGGTCGGGGGCATCGACGCGCAGGTAGTCCGCCCACAGGTCCGGCGGGATCGCGAAGAAGGCCTCGAAAAAGTCGACGACGCCGTCGCGGCCGAGCCCGAGGACGACCTCGAGCCCACCCTCGTGCAACGTCCGGGCCCGTCGCGTCGACGGGCTCCAGAGGGCCTCGACCGGATCCGTGCCGGCGGCGATGGCCGACACGAGCCGACCGGCCGCGGCGAGCGATGCCGCGACGGAGTACCCCGTCGCGGGATGCGCGATGCCGCCCGCGGTCCCGAACGGGATCACGCGGCCACCTGGGGTGGGGAGCCGGTGACCACCCATCGGGATCCGGACCGTCTCCGCCCGGCCGAGCGCCTCGGCGGCCACGACCGGCGCTTCGCCGATGACGTCGACGAGGACGCGCCGGAGGCGGTGCGGCTCGACCGCTGGGCGGGCAGCGAGGGACGTGACCTCGACCATCCAGCCGCAGCCGACCGGCACCGCGTACACGAAGCACGACGGCTCGACGTCGGCGAGCCAGGCCATCACGGTCGCGTCCTGCGTCGAGTACCCCGCCCGATCGAGATCGGCGGCGCTCACGACGACCCCGTACGCGGTCTGCCACACCGCAGCGTCGGTGCGGCCCGTCGCGTCGACGAGCCAGCGGGCGGCGAGCAGCTCGCCGTCATCGAGCTGTGCGATCGCGAGGTCGCCGGTGTCGACCTGTCGCGCGACGCGCCCGTGGACGCGGACCTCGTCGAGCCCGAGGTGGGCCCGCAGCGCTGCGTTGTCGATCACGCCGTACGGCCGGGCGAGGAGCCGTTCCGTGCGCGCCCGGACGACCGTGCCGGCGGTCAGACCGGCGAAGCACCGGTCGGGAAGGTCGGAGACCTCGTCGCGCCACAGCCCGTACGTGCCGGGCCACGATCCGGAGGGGCCGATCGCGATCACGTCGAGGCCATGGCGTCGGCACGCGTGGACGACGGCCGCCGCTGCGGGACCGTCGCCGGCGACGATCACGTCGTGCTCCGCCCCGATCATCCGTCCATCGAATCACACGGAACGTGGCGGCGCTACGGCTCGCACCACGCTCCGTCAGGATCGGGTCTCGATCGACGCCATCCGCCGGAATTGCTCGACGACGTCCGGAGTCTCGTGCGCCGGGTCGAGCCCCCGATAGACGGCCTCGACGTTCACCGCGATCCGCCCGAACTCGCCCAGCGACGAGAAGCGCTCGCTCACCCCGATGGCGATGGCGATGTCGCGGGCCGCGTCGAACGCGTCCATGCCGGCGGCGTGCCGAGCGCTCGCCTCCCGGTCGACGAACACGAGGTAGTCGCGGACGGCGGTGACACCGGTCTTGTCCGTGATCGGACCGTGCCCGGGGACGACCGACTCGACGTCCATACCCAGCATCAGATCGCACGCCGTGATCCAGTTCGCGAGCGGCCCCGCCCACACGATCGGCGTGCCGCCGACGAAGAGGATGTCCCCGGTGTAGACGACACCGGCATCCGGCACCACGACGAGCGTGTCGCCGGCGGTGTGAGCCGGCCCGACCTCGATGAGCTCCACGCCGCGGCCGCCCACGTCCAGCTCCAAACGCCCGTCGAACGTGCGGTCGGGCGGTCGCAACTCGACGCCGTCGAAGTCGAACTCTCCGAAGAACGACCGGAACAACTCCCCCGCGGCGCCCGGGTCGGCGTTGAGCGCGGCGAGGAGCGACGGCGGCACGTGGTGCATCTCCTCGGCGGTCGCCGTCGAGGCGACGATCTCGGCGCCGCGAACGAGCGAGTTCCCGTAGCAGTGGTCACCGTTGGCGTGGGTGTTGACGACGGTGCCGATCGGGGCCGAACGGGTGTGGTCGTCGAGCAGGTCGAGCATGCGCTGCGTGAGCTTCAGGTCGAACAGGGTGTCGACGAGCAGCGAAGCGCCGTCGCCGACGACCAGCCCGGCGTTGCTCCAACCCCACCCGCCGTCACCCTGCAGGTAGGCCAGGCAGCCATCCCCCGCGTCCACCAACGACACGTCACGATTCCCCATCACGATCCCCCATCACTTGATCCCCCATCACGATCCCGGTTCGGCCTCATCGTGCCAGCTCGACGCTCCCGTCCACGCACGCACCGTCCGCTCGGCGAGTGCGATCACCGAGAGGTACGGGTTGCGTGCCGGCACCCCCCGGAAGACGGAGGCGTCGCACACGTAGAGGTCGTCGTAGCGCCGCACGACGCCGCCGTCGGTGACCACACCGTCGGCGCAGGTGCCCGCGACGTGGTGATGGCCGCCGAGATGTTCGGGTACCCACGCCGCGATCCGCACGGGCGATCCTGCGATGGCGGCGGTCGGGGTGCCCGCCGCGTCGACGAAGGCGGCGTCGGCGACGGTCGCCCACACAGGGTCGCCCAGTCGGTCGAGGGTGTCGCCCACGGCCCGACAGAGCGCGGCCGCGTCAGCGGGGTCCGAGAGCTGGGCGAGCTCGACGAGTGGCTCCCCGTCGGGGTCGGGCAGGGTGAGCCGTCCGTTGCTGCGCACCCGGAGCAGGCCGACGGTGAGCGCTCCGAGGTTCGGGGATCCGGGGAGGTGGTTGAGCGCGAGGACCTGGTGGTCGTCGTGGACGGCCGCGACGGCGATCGTCGGAACGGTCGGGTCGATCGCGTCGGGCAGCAGGGCAAGCGTGATCGTGAAGGCCGGATGGTCCTGCAGCCCCTCCCCCACGCCCGGCGTGTCGACGCCGCTGCGAAACAGGATCGTCGGAGTCCGGATCGCACCGGCACACAGCACGACCCGGTCGGCCTGGACGATCTCGCCGGAGGTGAGCTCGACACCGGCCGCCCGGCGCCCGTCGAATCGGACGGCGCGAACCTCGGCGCCCGTGCGGACGGCGAGGTTGGTGCGGTCGAGGACCGGTCGGAGGTAGGCGTCGGCGACGGTGACCCGAGTCCGCGCCGACCGTGCGAGCCGGACCCGAGCCGCGGCCGGGTCGGTCGCCAGCAAGGCGGCACCGACCGGACCGTCGGCCCACGGATCTTCCATCGGCAGCAGCTCGGTCGGCTGCCCGGCCGAGTCGGGGTCGGGCACGACGATCGACCCGTTCACGAGTGACGAGCCGCCGAGGCCGAGCCCCTGCCAGTACGGCTCGGGCACCCCGCCCGGACGCCGGACCACGTGTTCCACCCGGAGCCGGCTCGGGTCGGTGACGAGCGGGCCGACGTCGGCCGGCGCGTGCTCGGGGCCGTGGTCGGGCCCCGCCTCGAGCAGGAGCACGTCGTGGTCTTGCCGCTCGCTCAGCCGAGCGGCCACGACGCACCCCGCGACCCCACCCCCGACCACGGCCCACCGCACGACGCGCTCCGCCACGGACCCGCCTCGTCAGCCGTCCGTCATGCGCGGCGACTCGGCCGGAAGACCGGCGAGGTGGGCGGCGTCGTTGTAGCGGATCAGGCGCCAGCGGTCGGGACGGACGCGGACGATCTCTGTCAACGACGTGTTCTTGGTGTGGAGCTCGAAGATGCCGGTGCGGGCCGTCCGCAGCGCCGTTCGGACGAGGCCGTCGATCACCCCGCCGTGACACACGATCACCAGCGTGCCACCTTCGTGCTCCCGGACCGCACGGGAGAACGCCGTCCCCACCCGAAGGTCGAACTCCGCGATCGTCTCACCCCCCGGGAAGGTGATGGCGTACGGGTCGCTCTCCCAGTCGGGCGTGCCGAACCGGTCGACGAACTCCTCGAAGGTCATGCCATCGCAGTCGGGACCGGGATCGTGCTCGCCGAACCCCGCCTCCACGACGACGTCGAGTCCGAGCGCCGGGGCGATGATCTCAGCGGTCTCGCGCGCTCTCGGGTACGCGGAGGAGAAGAGGTGCGTGCCCTCGATCTCGCCGGTCTCGGTGAGCCGGTCGCGCAAGCGCTCGGCCTGCTGCACGCCGAGCGCCGAGAGGCCGTCGCAGGTCAGCGGTCCGCCGACGACCCGCCGGACGGTCACGTTCGACTCGCCGTGGCGGACCAGGACGACCCGGGTGTGCGGGAACTCGGAGCTCATCGGCGGCGGCGCTTGGCGTCCGCGGCCGCGACGATGGCGTCGAACTCGTCGTCGGAGAGCGGCATCACCGACAGGCGGTTCCCCTTCGCCAGGAGGCGGCACTCGGCCAGCTCGGGGATCTCCTTGAGCTCGTCGATCGACACGAACTCGAGCTCGCGGTCAGGTGCGACGGTGACCCAATCCCAACGCGGTGCTTCGGGGTCGGACTTGGGGTCGAAGTAGTTGGACTCGGGGTCGAACTGGGTCGGGTCGGGCTCGGCGCCCTTGACGACCTTGGCGATGCCGGCAACACCGGGCGGCTTGGTGTTGGAGTGGTAGAAGATCACCCGGTCGCCCCGCTGCATCTCACGCATGAAGTTGCGGGCCTGGTAGTTGCGGACGCCGTCCCACCCCTCCCGTCTCACCCGGACGAGGTCGTCGTACCCGAACACGTCCGGCTCCGATTTCATCAACCACTTCGCCACGCCGAGCACCGTACCCGGGGGAGGTGCCGCTGGTCACCACTGACATTTCGTTCAAACCACACCCGCTGAGGGCGCTATCTCGTAGGTTCGGGCCAGTGGCCCCCCGGCATCGCCTGACCATCCGCTCGATCGAACCCGATCCGCGGGCGGCGGCCATCGTGACCGCCGCGCAGCAGCTCGGGCTGCCGATCGCGCACCCGGACCAGGTAGCGGTTGCGGACGTCGTGTTCTTCGAAGGTGACCTCGACCAGGACGCGCTCAGCCGATTCCACGGCTTCCTCGTCGACCCACTCCTGCAGAAGGGATCGTGGAACGAGCCGACGACGGTCGGGACCGAGATCACGTACCTGCCCGGTGTGACCGACAACGCGGCCGCGACGCTGCACCACGCAGCCGAGCAGCTCGGGATCGGCATCACGGGCGCCGCCACCGGCCGTCGTGTCGAGTTCGGCGAGGGCGTCGACGGGACACACGCCGCCGAGCTCGTCGACCGGCTCGTCGCCAACCCGGTGATCGAGCGGTGGTCGCCTGGTTCGGTCGAGCCGACGTTCCACACCGCCGGCACGAGCACCGGCACCGCGACCGAGGTACCGCTCGCCGGCATGTCGCTCGAGGAGCTGATCGCCCTCGGGCGTGAGCGCGCGCTGGCGCTCGACGCGGAGGAGCTCGTCGCGATCCAGACCCACTTCGAACAGCTGGGCAGGGCGCCGACCGACGTCGAGCTCGAGACGCTCGCCCAGACCTGGAGCGAGCACTGCGCCCACAAGACGTTCCGCGCCCACCTCACCAGCGACGACGGGGAGGACCGCCCCCCGCTGCTGGCGATGCTGCGCCAGTGCACCGAGACGATCGACGCGCCGTTCGTGAAGTCGGCGTTCGTCGGCAATGCGGGCATCGTGGGCTTCCGCGACGACGTGACGCTCGCGCTGAAGGCCGAGACGCACAACCACCCGTCGGCGGTGGAACCGTTCGGCGGGGCGAACACCGGTGTCGGCGGGGTGATCCGTGACGTGCTCGGCATCGCCCACAAGCCGATCGCCGTGACCGACATCTTGTGCTTCGGTCCGCCCGACACCCCGTTGACCGAGGTGCCCGAGGGGGCGTTGCACCCGCTGCGGATCCGCGACGGCGTGATCGACGGGGTCGCCGACTACGGCAACAAGATCGGGCTCCCCACGGTGGCCGGAGCGATCCTGTACGACCCCGGCTACACGACGAACCCGTTGGTGTTCGCCGGCTGCATCGGTTCGGCCGAGGGGTGGCGGCAGCACGAGGGCCCGTTCCCCGGCGACCGGGTCGTCGTGCTCGGCGGGCGAACGGGACGGGACGGGATCCGGGGCGCGACCTTCTCGTCCCTGACCATGGACGCCACCACCGGCGAGGTCGCCGGCGCGAGCGTGCAGATCGGCGACCCGATCGTCGAGAAGCTGCTGATCGACGTGCTGGTCGGCGCCGAGCACCTGTACACCGCGATCACCGACTGCGGCGCGGGCGGTCTGTCGTCCGCGGTGGGCGAGATGGCCGAGGGTGTCGGCGCCGACGTCGACCTCGACCTCGTCCCGCTCAAGTACCCCGGCCTCGAGCCATGGGAGATCTGGCTGTCGGAGGCGCAGGAGCGCATGGTCGTCGCCATCGACCCCGCGATGCTCGAGGAGCTCGCCGACCGGTGCGCGCACTACGGGGTCGAGCTCGCCGACATCGGCCGTTTCACCGGTGATCGCCGCCTCACGGTCCGCAGCGGCGACACGACCGTGCTCGACCTGTCCACCGACTTCCTCCACGACGGTCGTCCGCAACGGCGCATGACGGCCGAGATGCCCACGCCACGTCGCGGCGACGACGTGGGCCGGGAGGTCCCCGACCTGCGCGGTGCCGTGCTCCGGCTGCTGTCGCACCGGAACATCGCGTCGAAGGCGTCGGCGATCCACCGCTACGACCACGAGATCCTGGGTGCCACGGCGGTCCGGCCGCTGGTCGGAGCCGTACACGACGCACCGGCCGACGGCGTCGTCATCGCCGAACCGACCGACACCGCCGGGTTCGCGATCGGCATCGGGGTGAACCCGTGGTGGGGATTGCACGACCCCGAGGCGATGGCGTACGGCGCCGTCGACGAGGCGATCCGCAACGTCGTGGCGGTCGGCGCCGACCCCGACCGGGTGGCGCTGCTCGACAACTTCTCCTGGGGTGATCCGCGGCGGGCCTCGACGCTCGGTGAGCTGGTCGCCGCCGTCGAGGGGTGCTGCGCGGCGTCCATGGCCTACCGGGCGCCCTTCGTCTCCGGGAAGGACTCCCTCAACAACGAGTACACGGGCCGCGACGGGCAGCGCCACGCGGTGCCCCCCACGCTGGTGATCACTGCGGTGGCGCACGTGCCGGACGCCGATCGGTGCATCCTCCCCGTGCTCACCCAGCCGGGGAACACCCTGGTCCTGCTCGGCACGACGAGCCGCGAGTTCGCCGGCAGCCATCTCGACCTCGTCCTCGGGACGCCGATCGACCTCGGGTGCGTCCCGGCACCCGACCCCGACGGACCGACCCGGTACCGGCGACTCCACCAGGCCATGCAGGAGGGGCTGGTGCGGTCGTGCCACGACGTGAGCGAGGGCGGTCTGGCCGTCGCGCTGGCCGAGATGTGCATCGCCGGACGGCTCGGCGCCGAGGTGATCGACCTCCCCCACGACCAGCTCTCCACGGCGCTCTTCTCGGAATCGCAGAGTCGTCTCATCGTCGAGGTCTCGCCGTCCGACCTCGAGCGGTTCCGCCTCCTGATGCACGAGAAGGTGGTCGTCCTCGGACGGGTGACCGACGACGACCACCTGACCTTCCCCGGCGTCGAGCCGATTCCTGTCGATGACCTGGTCGACGCCTTCCAGGGCAGCACGGAGCAGTCATCATGAGCGCACCACCCGCCCTCGTGATCGCCGGACCGGGCACGAACCGCGACCGCGACGTGTCGCTCGCGCTCGAACTGGCCGGCGCGGACCCGACGATCGTGTTGGCGACGGAGCTCGCCGAGCACGACCACCTGTTGCGGAGCGCGAAGCTGCTCGCCGTCGCCGGCGGGTTCTCGTACGGGGACGCGCTCGGTGCCGGCCGCATGCTCGCCCTCGACCTGGTGGTGGGGTTCGGCGAGCAGCTCCGAGAGTTCGTCGCGAGCGGCCGTCCGGTGATCGGGATCTGCAACGGCTTCCAGGTGCTGACCCGCGCCGAGCTGCTCCCCGGTGCGCTCGGCCACAACTCCCACGGTCGCTTCGAGTGCCGCTGGGTCGTGCTGCGGGCCGAGCCGTCGTCGAGGTGCCTGTGGACGAAGGGGATCGACGAACCGATCCACTGCCCGATCGCCCACGGTGAAGGGCGATACGTCCACCCCGATCCCGAGTTGCTGGCCGAGGCCGGACAGGTGGCGTTGCGGTACGGATCCACCAACCCGAACGGATCGGTCGCCGACATCGCGGGCGTCTGCAACGCGGCCGGCAACGTGCTCGGCCTGATGCCGCATCCGGAGAACTCGATCGTCGGACGCCAGCACCCGCACCACCACCACCACCACGACCCCCACGACCCCCACGACCACCACGACCACCACGACCACCACGACCACCACAACCAACACCACGACCACCACCACCACGACGACCACCTCGGGCTCCGGATCTTCCGCAACGGCGTGTCCGCCGCTGCCGAGATGTAGGACGAGACGTAGGACGAGGGACGAGATGCGCACCAGCCTGTTCGAACCGTTCACCGAGATCGATCTCCCCCTCCCCGACCGCCGCGACGGCAAGGTGCGCTCGTCATGGGCCTGCGGCGACGACCGACGACTGCTGGTCACCACCGATCGGCTGTCGGCGTTCGATCGGGTGATCGCCGGGGTGCCCTACAAGGGGCAGGTGCTCAACCAGCTGTCGGCATGGTGGTTCGACCGGACGTCCGACGTGATCGCGAACCACATGGTGTCGGTCCCCGATCCGAACGCGCTGCTCGCGCGGGCCGCCCGTCCGCTCCCGGTGGAGGTCGTGGTGCGCGGGTACATCACCGGCGTCACCGACACCTCCCTGTGGGGCATGTACGCCGGCGGTGCCCGGTCGATGTACGGCCACGACTTCCCCGATGGTCTCAGCAAGAACACCGCGCTCCCCCGCCACATCGTGACGCCGACGACCAAGGCCTTCGACGGTGGCCACGACGTGCCGATCACCTGTGACGAGGTCGTTGCGTCGGGGCTGTTGCCCGCCGAGCTCTGGAACCGGGTGATGGAGGCCGCACTCGCGCTGTTCGCTCGCGGTGTCGAGCTCGGCGAACGGGCGGGCCTGATCCTCGCGGACACGAAGTACGAGTTCGGGATCACCGCCGACGACGAGCTGATCCTGATCGACGAGATCCACACACCCGACTCGTCGCGATGGTGGGTGGCCGACAGCTACAGGGACCGGGTCGAGCACGATCAGGAGCCCGAGAGCCTCGACAAGGAGGTCGTGCGGCGGGCGTTCGCCGAGCTCGGGTACAAGGGCGACGGTCCGATCCCCGAGCTGCCGGGCGAGGTCTGGTCGGCGACGACCGGCCGCTACATCACCGCCTACGAGCGCCTGACCGGCACACCGTTCGTCCCCGGCGCCTACCCGGTCCCGGATCGCCTGATCGACAACCTCACGAAAGCAGGCCTGCTGTGAAACGGATCCCCGTCACCGCGGACACCGGTCGCCGAGCGGACGACCGCGACCGCCAGGGAGCACGGCCACACGGAGGGAGCAGCCGAAGCGCAGCAGAGGCCAGTCCCGACCATCCAAGAGAAGAGTGCGGGGTGATGGGCATCTCGACACCGCACGGGGACGGCGTCGCGGAGATGACGTTCTTCGGGTTGTTCGCCCTCCAGCACCGGGGGCAGGAAGCGGCCGGGATCGCCGTGAGCGACGGGCAGCGGGCGCGTCTGCACAAGGACGAGGGCCTGGTCGCCACCGTCTTCACGCCCGAGGCGATGGCGCCGCTCAACGGGTACCACTCGATCGGCCACACCCGGTACTCGACGACGGGTTCGAACGCCCACCGCAACATCCAGCCCTTCCTCGTCGAGACGATGCACGGCCCGCTCGCGGTCGCCCACAACGGCAACATCGTGAACGCCGCCACACTTCGGGAGGAGTTGCTGCACCGCGGGTTCGGTCTGACGGCCACGAGTGACACCGAGGTGATCGCGCTGATGCTGGCAGCCGCCGGTGGTCGCACCTGGGAGGAGCGTCTGGAGCGCACCCTGCCGGCCTGGAAGGGAGCCTTCTCGCTCGTGCTCCTCGCCGCCGACGAGGTCATCGCCGTCAGGGACCCGTGGGGCTTCCGTCCGCTGTCGATCGGCCGGCTCCCACACGGCGGTCACGCGGTGGCGAGCGAGACGTGCGCACTCGCCACGCTCGGCTGCACCGACGTCGACGAGGTCCGACCCGGTGAGATCATCACCCTGCGCGGTGCCGAGGTGCACCGCCACCAGGCGCTGGCGCCGGCGGCGCGCGGTGCGCGCTGCACGTTCGAGTTCGTGTACTTCTCGCGCCCCGACTCGGTGTGGGACGGCCACAACGTCCACCACGTCCGGCAACGGCTCGGCATGGAGCTGGCACGCGAGTCGGGTGTCGACGCGGACGTGGTCATCCCCGTGCCCGACTCCTCGATCCCGGCCGCGATCGGGTACTCGGCCGAGTCGGGCATCCCCCACAACGACGGTCTGATCAAGAACCGGTACATCGGACGCACGTTCATCGAGCCGACCCAGGGCATGCGCGAGCGAGGCGTGGCGCTCAAGTTCAACGCGCTGAGCGAGAACCTGGCCGGCAAGCGGGTGGTGATGATCGACGACTCGCTCGTGCGCGGCACGACCGCCGGACCACTCGTGAAGCTGGTCCGGGATGCGGGCGCGACCGAGGTGCACCTGCGGATCACGTGCCCGCCGATCACCCACGCCTGCCACTTCGGGGTCGACATGGGTCACGACGGTGACCTGATGGCCGCGCGTCGGTCGATCGCCGAGATCGCGGAGTTCATCGGGGCCGACTCGCTCGCGTTCTTGTCGCTCGACGGGATGATGCGCGCGATCGGTTCCTCGGAGGGCTACTGCAACGCGTGCTTCACCGGCGACTACCCGATCGCCGTCGGCGAGGCACAGGCCAAGCTGTCGTTCGAAGGGGCGATCGCCTGATGCGGGTACTGGTGCTGGGCAACGGTGGGCGCGAGTACGCGATCGCGTGGGCGTGCGAGCAGCACGGCCACACCGTGACGGTCGCCCCCGAGCTGGGTGAGACCGCCGCCGGCGACGTCGACCTGGTGATCCCCGGTCCGGAGTCCCTGCTCGTCGCAGGCGTCGCCGACGAGTGCTCGTTCCGGAAGATCCCGTGCTTCGGACCCACCTCGAAGCAGGCCCGGATCGAGTCGTCCAAGGGGTACAGCCGGCACCTCGCGACCTCGCTCGGGGTGCCGGGGCCTGCCTACGCGCGGTTCGAGGAGCTCGACGCCGACGGCGCGATCGAGTGGTGGCGCTCGGTCGGGAGACCGGTCGTCGTGAAACTCGACGGGCTGGCCGCCGGCAAGGGCGTGACGGTGCCGGACTCGGACGACGAGACGATCGAGGCGATCCGCTCGACGGCGGTGCTCGGGCCGTTCGTCTTGGAGGAGCGGCTCTCGGGAGCGGAGTGCTCGCTGCTCGCGCTGTGCGACGGCACGACGGCGGTCGCACTGCCCCTCGCCCAGGACCACAAGCGGATCGGCGAGGGTGACACCGGCCCGAACACCGGGGGCATGGGTGCGTACGCACCCGCACCGGTCCCGTACGACCCGTCCGAGCTCGTGGGCACGTTCGTGCAACCGATCGTCGACTACTTCGCGCAAGCCGGCACCCCGTACGTCGGGGTGCTCTACGCCGGGCTGATGCTGACCGCCGACGGTCCGTGCCTGATCGAGTACAACTGCCGGTTCGGTGACCCCGAGACGCAGGCGGTCCTCCCGCTGCTCGAGTCCGACCTGGCGGAGCTCGCGTTGGCGTGCACGAAGCACGACGTGGTGTCGGTGCCCGTGGTGGTCAGCGACAAGGCAGCCTGCACGGTCGTGGCTGCGGCGCCGGGCTATCCGGGCGGTCCACACCTCGGTGCCACGGTCGTCCTCGACGGCTTCTCGACGACCGAGTGGGCGAACCGATCGGAGCGGGAGCCCGACGCGATCCTGTTCCCCGCCGGTGTGCGGGATGGCAAGACCGCCGGTGGCAGGGTCCTCGCCGTCACCGGGGTGGGCGCCGACCTCACCGCCGCCCGCGCCGCGGCCTACCGCGCGATGGACGGGGTCAGGTTCCCGAACATGCAGGTCCGACGCGACATCGGCTGGCGTGCTCCTGGAGCGCTGCTCACGTCGTACGCGTCGACGGGGGTCGACATCGACGAGGGCACCCGGGCCGTCGCCCGGATGCGGGGTGCGGTCGAGCGCACGCTGACCCCCGACGTGCTCCGAGGTGTCGGGGGCTTCGGAGGGGTTCTGTCCGCGCGGCGGATCCTCGAGCTCGACGATCCGGTGCTGGTCGCCTCGACCGACGGTGTCGGCACGAAGGTCGAGCTGGCGGCGCGGCTCGGGATGGTCCGCGGGGTGGGTGCCGACATCGTGAACCACTGCATCGACGACGTGCTGGTGCAGTCGGCGAGACCGCTGTTCTTCCTCGACTACATCGCGGCGAGCGTGCTCGACGCCGACGTCGTCGCCGAGGTCGTGACGGGGATGGCGGAGGCGTGCGAGGCGGCCGGCTGCGTGCTGCTCGGCGGTGAGACCGCCGAGATGCCCGGCGTGTACGCGCCGGGTGCCTTCGACGTCGCCGG
>DATHUU010000063.1:0-5616 GCA_035461925.1 Ilumatobacter sp. | reverse complement strand
CAGCGAGTCGATCCCTCCAGTCCTGCCGGAGGCGCGTGCTGGCACACCCGGTTCGTAGGCTGACCGCATGGACGCCCAGACGTGGAACCAGCGGTACTCGGAGACCGAGCTGATGTGGTCGGCCGGGCCGAACCTGTTCGTCGAGCAGCTGTGCCGCGACCTCCCGCCCGGCCGGTCGATCGACCTCGCCGCCGGCGAAGGCCGGAACGCGATCTGGCTCGCCGAGCAGGGGTGGGACTCGACCGCCGTCGACTACTCCGACGTCGCGATCGACAAGGCCCGCCAGATCGCCGAGCGGCGCGGCGTCACCATCACCGCCGAGGTCGCCGACCTCACCACCTACGAGCCGACGCTGCGCGGCTACGACCTCGTCGTGATCGCCTACCTCCAGCTCACCGACGAACAGCTCACGCCGATCCTCCGTCGCGCCGCGGCGTCGGTCGCGGCAGGCGGCACGTTCGTCCTCGTCTGCCACGATCGTGACAACCTCGAGCACGGCTACGGCGGACCACAGCACCTCGACGTGCTCACCACGCCCGATCAGGTCGTCGCGGCGATCGGTGACGAGCTCACCGTCGACCGCGCCGAGGTCGCCCAACGGCACGTGCAGACCGACGACGGCGAGCGGG
This sequence comes from Ilumatobacter sp., assembly GCA_035461925.1. Classification (GTDB taxonomy): domain Bacteria; phylum Actinomycetota; class Acidimicrobiia; order Acidimicrobiales; family Ilumatobacteraceae; genus Ilumatobacter. The sequence continues at coordinate 4,987 of DATHUU010000063.1, read as the reverse complement.
TCGCGCTCGACACGCTCGTCCTCGCCCGCCGCCCCGCCTGAGCAGGACCTTCGGGTGAGCTCGTGAGCGACCACATCGAGATCCAGATCACCTGCGGCTCGCCCGGTGAGGCCGACCGGATCGCCGACGCGCTCGTCGAGCACCGGTTCGCCGCGTGCATCCAGCAGATCCCGATCCGATCCACCTACCGCTGGGACGGTACCGTTCAACGCGACGACGAGATCCTGCTGCTCGTGAAGACGACCGCCGCCCGCTTCGACGACGTCGACGCGATCGTGCGCGAACTGCACTCGTACGACGTGCCCGCGATCACCGCCGTCCCGATCGTCCGGGGCAGCGAGGACTACCTCGCCTGGATCGACGCCGAGACCTGATCCCGACGAACGCGAACGATGCGAGTGACCGGGTGCGACACTCTCGGGATGCGCGCCGAGGAGATCATCGAGCGACTCGGGCTCGTCCCCCATCCCGAAGGCGGGCACTACGCCGAGACCTGGCGCGGCCCCGCCGGATCGGACGGACGGGCGATCGCGACTGCGATCCACTTCCTGCTGCGGGCGGGCGAGCGATCGCACTGGCACCGGGTCGACGCCGACGAGATCTGGCTCCACCACGCCGGCGCTCCGCTCGTGGTGTCGATCGCCGACGCCGCCGCCCGCTCATCCGTCGATCACGTGCTCGGTAGCGACCTCGCCGCCGGCGAACGACCACAGGTCCGCGTGCCGGCCCACGCGTGGCAGGCGGCGGCCACGACCGGCGAGTGGACGCTGGTGTCGTGCATCGTCGCGCCGGGCTTCGAGTTCGACGGCTTCGAGCTCGCCGCCCCCGACTGGTCACCATCCGCGGACTCCGCTGGTACAGACTGAGCCGATGATCGGGAAGCTCTCCATGGTTCGGCACGGGATCGTCGGTGCGGCGATCGCCGGGACCACCCTCCTCGCCGGGCTCGGCGTCATCGCCGACCCGCACGCGGGGAAGGAAGAGCGCTTCGACGCCAAGACGCTCGTCATCGCCCCCGAAGGTGGACGCGGTGTCCGCATCACCGAGTACGTCGACATCGACTTCGGCAGCGCCGAGCGCCGCGGCTACCGACGGATCATCCCGAACGATCTCGGTGTGCCGACCGACGTCGTCGCCGCGACGCCCGACGCCGCGGCCGACCTCACCGTCATCCCGCACGTGAGCGAGACCGAGATCCGAATCGGTGACCCCGACCGCACGTGGCGCGGGCAACACCGCTACCAGCTGTCCTACACCCTGCCCGACGCGTACGAGCCGACGGCGACACCGCCGGACCTGTTCCTCGACATCGTCGCCCCGATCGGGGTGGGCGAGGGGGACGCAGAGACCGGCCGGTTCGAGGTGATCGTCACCGGGTTCGAGCTCTCCGACACCCGCTGCGACGTCGGCCGGGGCGGCGACGAGGGCGGGTGCGAGCTCGCCGGTGCCGACGACGGCACGCACCGAGTCGTGCTCGAGCCGCTCGCCGCCGGCGACGGGCTGACGATCGGTGGTGTCATCGATGCCACCACCGAGCCGACACCGATCGATCCGCCCCCGATCCCCGACCGCCGTAACGAGCCGAACCGTGGGCTCGTTGCGCTCGGGTTCGCCGGACTCGGGTTCGCCGGCGCTGTTCCCGTGTACGTCCGGGCCCGGCGGAAGGGCCGCAACGAGGTGTTCGCCGGTGGCGCCGCCGACGCCGCGTACGGCAGCCTCCCACCACCCGGGTCGGAGTCGGCAGCGGCACCTGTCACGCTCGTCCCCGACGACGAGATGGGAGATCTCGCCACGATCGAGTTCGTACCTCCGAAGGGCTTGGCGCCGTGGGAGGCGTCGGTGCTGCTGTGGGAGCGGGTCGACGACGAGACGGTCGAGGCATGGCTGTCTGGCCTCGTCGGGCGGGAGGCGCTGTCGATCGACGAATCCGGCAAGAACCTGGAGCTGTCGTCCGGCCCGCGACGCCAGGAGCTCCCGGAGCCGGACGCCGGCCTCCTGCGACGCATCCTCGACCTGGGCGACCCGTACACCACCGGCACGTACGACGAGAAGTTCGCATCGGCGTGGTCCGCGATCCAACGCTCCCAGGCCGACCGGATCGCTTCGACCGGCTGGTGGAAGCACCTCCCGCCGGGGACGGGGCTCGGGATCCGCACGAGCGGCTCCCCGTTCGGGCTGATCATGATCGCCGTCTTCGCGCTGGTCTGGGCCGGCTCCGGCATCACGGCGCTCCTCGGCGCGTTCGGTGGCTGGTGGTTGGGGATCACGATCGGGCTCGTGTTCCCGGCGCTCGTCGCGATGTTCGTCTACCGCGTGCTGCTGCCCTCGCGCAGCGCGCAAGGCTCGGCGCTCGCACTGCGCACCGAGTCGTTCCGTCGGTTCCTGCACGCCAGCGAAGCACGACACGTCGAGTGGGCCTGGACGAACGGGCTGCTGCGCGAGTACTCGGCCTGGGCGGTGGCGCTCGGCGAGGCCGACGCCTGGTCGCGGGCGCTGGAACGGGCGAACGTCCCCGCGCCGGCCCGGGTCGCTGCCGGGCCGATCGCGGTGCACACGTTCGGGTCGTCGTTCAGCAGCTCGCGGACCGCACCCTCGTCGTCGGGCAGCGGTGGGGGCGGGTTCAGCGGCGGTGGGGGCGTCGGCGGTGGCGGAGGTGGCGGCAGCTCCGGCTCCTGGTGACCTGCTAGGACTGCGGCATGGAGCTCGGCGCGGTCATCCCACACCACGAGATCGGCACCGACCCCGGCGCGATCAGGGCGTTCGCCCAGGGTGCCGAGGAGCTGGGCGCCACCCACCTGCTCGTCTACGACCACGTCGTCGGTGTCGATCGCAACCGACCCGGTGGCTTCGAGGGGCCCTACGACTCCGACACCGCCTTCCACGAGCCGATGGTGCTGTTCGGGTTCCTCGCCGGGTGCACCACCGAGGTCGACCTCGTCACGGCGATCCTGATCGTGCCGCAACGACAGACCGTCCTCGTCGCGAAACAGGCCGCCGAGGTCGCCATCCTCTCCGGCAACCGGCTCAAGCTCGGCATCGGGGTCGGCTGGAACACCGTCGAGTACGACGCGCTCGGTGAGGAGTTCTCGAACCGTGGCAGGCGGCAGGAGGAGCAGGTCGACCTGATGCGACGGCTCTGGACCGAGGACGTGTTCAGCTACGACGGCGAGTACCACCGCTTCGAGCACGCCAGCATCCTGCCCCGACCGACCGAGTCGATCCCGGTGCTGTTCGGCGGCTCGGCGCCGGCCCTCATCGACCGGTGCGGGCGGCTGGGTGACGGATGGATCCCGCTCGGCAGCCCGAACGACAAGTCTGCCGAGCGGATCGCCGAGCTCCGCCGGCTCCGGGAAGCGGCCGGCAAGCCGTGGGACGGGTTCGAGATCCGTGCCCAGGCGCAGTACGGCGGCGGCACACCCGAGCGCTGGCAGGCGCACGCGCAGCGGTGGCACGACCTCGGCGCGACCCATCTCGCGGTCGCGACGCACAACGCCGGCGAGGCCGACGTCGACGGCCACCTGGCGCGCATCGCCGAGTACCGCGACGCCACGGCCGGCATCGTCACGGCCGGCATCGCCACTCCCGGCTGAGCGACATGCGGGACGGGGACCTGTGGCCCTTGTGCCCGATGCCACACGACACGACGATGAGGTCATGACAACCGCAACACGCCATTGGGACGTGCGGCTCGAGATCGTCGAGACGGAGGACTACTGCGAAGTGGTCGCCCACCTCGATGCCGGCGATCGCGGCCTCTCGGGCGTTGGTCGGGCTCGACGGAATCCCGCCGATCCGACGGTGCCCCAGGTCGGCGAGGAGCTGGCGACCGCTCGCGCCCTGCACGATCTCGCCCACCATCTCAGCCAGGACGCCTGGCGCATGATCGAGGACTTCCAGGCCGAGCGCTGACATTTCTGTTCGTGCCAGGCACGAACAGAAATGTCCGTCACGCGGCCTGGTAGCGGCCGGGCTCGACCTCGGTCGCTTCCCCGCGCACCAGCATCCTCTGGACGTGCATCGCCGCGCACCGCCGTTCGACGCTGTCGGCGAACACGTGCTGCACGTGCGGCCGATAGACGAACCGGTGCTGGACCATCTCGTCGATCGATCGCGGTTCGGCGAGGAACGCGAGCATCGCCTCGTGTCGGCGCGGGATCACCGCGGCGAAGGTGTCGAGCAACGCGAGGAACGCGTCTCGCCCCTCGATCACCCCCTTGTGGTGGAACGTGACGTAGTGATCGGCGTGCTCGTCGCGCACCTGCGCCAGCGAGGCCTCGAACTGCTCGAGGTCGCTCCACACGTCGCCGTAGTACGGCCCGAAGCCGGTCAGGTCGATGTCGGACAGGAAGAACACCCCGCCCGAGATGCGGAACCCGCTGTGGCCGCGGGTGTGTCCGGGCAGGTGGACGGCCTCGACCTGCACGTGGCCGAGATCCCACACGTGGCCGTCGGTGAACCCCTCCGCGTCGGGACGCGGCGTGTAGTGGAAGTGCTCGACGACCTCCTGGCTGAAGGCCGCCCGCGGCTCACCCGTGAGCCCGTACACCTCCATCAACCCGTCGAGGCTGCGGGCACCGGGGAGATCCTCGTCGTGGATGTGGAGCCTCGCCTCTGCGAACAGACCGTTCCCGGCCATGTGGTCCTCGTGGCTGTGCGACACGATCACGGCGTCGATCGGCACCGACGCGCCGCCCTGCTCGACGACCGTCACGGACGGGTCGATGATGACCGCTTCGCCGGCGCCGCGCACGACCAGTGAGTTCCCCGACGGGTACTTCCCACCGTCGCTCCCCACGAGCACGCTGACGTGCTCGGTCAGGAACCGCTCCGCGTCGCCCCAGTCGACATCCCCTCGAACACCCATCCTGCAAGTCTCGCGAACTCCGTTCTGTCTGCCGGTATCCGTCCATCTCCCGGTTCCGGGCAGACAGCTCCGGGCCCCGGCTCGAACGTCACTCGGCTGGGCGGCGCTCCAGGTTCAGGCTGG
>DATHUU010000062.1:0-11909 GCA_035461925.1 Ilumatobacter sp. | reverse complement strand
CTCGACCACGAGCTTCCAGTTGGCGCGGACGCTGTGGTGGAGCCAGTCGGTGGTCACGGCCACCTCGCCACTCGGAGACAGCCGGACCAGCCGCTCGAACACCTCGACCGCTGCCCCGAGATGCTCGCGCAACGACGGGCCGTCTTGGGCCATCGACCCGAACACGAAGCCATGCACGTCATCGACGCGAGCGACACGGGCGAGGCCGAGCTGATCCTTGAGCTCGCGCCCCCCGTAGCCGCTGCTGAACGGATAGCCCAACAGCTGGCCGTCGCTGGCGAACTTCCAGCCGTGGAACGGGCACGTGAACGTCGCACTGTTCCCGCGCTGGACTCCGCAGACTTCGGCGCCGCGATGGGTGCATCGGTTGAACAAGAGATGCACATCGCCATCTCGGCCCCGCGCCATGATCAGCGGCTCCGGGCCGATCGACTTCATCACGAAGTCGTTGGCGTTCGGAATCTCGCTCGTATGGCCGATGAACACCCAGCCACGACGCCAGATCCGATCGAGCTCGATCTCGAAGACGTTGGCATCGGTGTACAGCGAGCCGTGCACACGATCGTGTTCGATGAGCTGCCCCCAGTCCGGCTCGCGATGCGCTGCGATCGCGTGGCCCTCGATGACGGTCATGCGTACGCCTCGCAGACGATCCGCCAACGGAGAACGCCAGGTCGGGTCCTCGGTCGCAGCATCGACTCGGAGGTATGGACGGAGACGATCATCTCTGGGTTCCCCTTCACGATCGCCGCGCTGTCTGCGCGGCACCGGCATCGGACACTATGTCTGGATTTGGTGTCCGATGCAAGCCCTCTTCGTCTGCTCGCCTGGCTGAGCTGGCCGGACGCCCGCCCGACGAGCATCTTGCTTCGGACAGGAAATCCAGACATAGTGTCCGATACATCACCGGGAAGAGGCACCTGCTCGTCGCTCAACGCTGAATCCTCTGCGCGAGCCGTCATCGAAGCCCGCCGTCCGACCACCGCAGTTCGCGGAGAGGAGCAACATGTACCAGAGCACCCGAGCCGACGATCACTACGACGTCCTGGTGATCGGCGCCGGAGCTGGAGGCCTCTTTGCCGCCGCCCGGCTGGCGCACCACGGCCTCCGTCCCCTGGTCGTCGAACGACTCCCCAAGGTCGGCGGACGTGCCTCGACCACGGAGGTCGACGGCTTCCTCGTCAACGATGGGGCGATCGTGATCGAAGTCGGTGGGACCACCGAGGAGCTTTTCGACGAGGTTGGTGCCCACTTCGACGTCCGCACGCCCAACCCGCCCGTGCTCTACCGCGTCGGCAAGAAGGACCTCGATGCCACGCGAGGTGGATGGGGCATGCTGCTCTCGAGTCTCACTCGGCAGGGAGCCAAACTCCTCGACGGCATCGGGGCCGCCCGCAAAGACGACGACGCCTTACCCGAGGACCAGATGACCACTGCCGAATGGGTCGCCCGCTACACGAATAACCAGGCGGTGCACGGGGTGTTCCGGAACATGTGTGCGTCTGTGTTCTCGGTCGGGTCGGAGGAGCTTCCAGCGCGGGTGTTCCTCACCTACTTCACGCGGAAGTCGGCCTTCAAGCGGTTCGGATTCTGCCCCGAGGGCACGATCGGTATCTGGCGGTCGCTCGCCTCAGTGATCGAGCGAAGCGGAGGCACAATTTGGCTGAGCAGCGAGGTGGAGCAACTCCACCTCGCCGACGGACGGGTGACCGGGGCCACGGTCCGACGCCCCGACGAACGGGTGACGGTTCGGTGCGACGCCGCGTTGAGCGACATCGGCCCGGCGGCAACGTTGCCCATGCTGGGCCAGGATGGCGAAGACCCTGATTACGTCGCGGAGGTGCGGCGGTCCGATCACCCCACTGCCATGATCACGATCAACTTCGCTTCCCAACGCGCGCTGGTCGATGCGCCTGGGCTGCTGCTGCCCTCCAAGTCACGACGCCTCTGCTACATCGCAAACTTCACGGCGACCTGCCCCGAGATGGCTCCGCCAGGTTGGAACCTGTACTGCGGCACCTCAGTGCCGAAGCCGGCAGTCGGCGACTTCGACGAACAGGCGGAACTCGAGCTGCTCCGCGCCGACCTGCGCGACCAGATCGAGGGCTTCGACGAGGCACGGGAGATCTCGATCGCCGTGATGCGTGGCGGCTGGCCGCCGCAGCGAGCCGTCGCCGGCTTCGACGCTCGACCCCGGACACCGATTCCGAACCTGTGGAACCTCGGTGACGGCGTGAAGGAGTACGCGAGCGGAGGGACGACGGCGTGTGCCGAGACAGCACGCATCGTGACCGACGAGGTGCGTGCCGTCCTCGTCGCACCCTGACTCGAAAGAGCAGGTCCACCCTTGACACTGGGTCCACGCGTCTCTATTGTGCGAACACGTACCCGACCGAACGGTCGGTCGGGAGAATCTGATCGGAGATCGGCATGATCACAGGGGACGCGGAGCGGATCACCGAGCCGGTAGTGACCAGCTATGGGGATCCGGGCTTCATCGACGCGTACGGCGCGGCCTGGGGGTTCCGCGACCTCTTGGTCCAGTTCTTCGCTCCGGACGGCGTCTACTGCGACGTGGCATCGGGCGTCGAGGTGCAGGGACGCAGCATGCTCGATCGATTCATGAAGGTGTACCTCGGGTTCTCGCCGACCTGTACCGTGACGTTCACCGGCTTCCTGCCCCATGAGGGCGGCTTCACAGCACCGTGGGTCTGGGACGGGACGAACGACGGCCCGCTCTGGCTCCATGGCGCCGTCTGTCCGCAGGACGGATCACCCTTCTCGATCGAGGGGGTGTCGCTGTGCACCGTGGACCCCGACGGCCTGATCGCTACCCACGCCGACTACTGGGATTCCGAGGCCCTGCTTCGAACCTGGCGAGGCGAGCCTGCTCCGATCCGACCGAGCGCCCCCTGACGGCGGCTTGTGCTCATGGATCAGGCCGACGTCATCAGACGATCGTCGCACCTCTTTGCCGACAACCTCGCTGTCTCCTGCGACGGGCGCGAGCTCACCTACCGCGACATGTACGACCGAGCGTGTCGACTCGCACAGGCCCTCCGAGCTCGAGGGATAGCTCCCGGCGACCGCGTCGCGGTCTTGTCACCGAACTCGTTCGAGTTGATCGAGCAGACAGCGGCATGTGCGCTCGCGAACCTGCCGCGAGCGACGCTGTACACGTATCACTCCCACGACGTGAACCGTTACCTGCTCGACCAGATCGCGGCAACTGCGCTCCTGGTCCATTCCTCGGTGTACGCCGGTCTCGCGCCCTACATCGACGACTGGGCCATCGGCCGGACCGTCCTCGTCTTCGGCCCGGAAGCACCCGCTGGCCCTCTCTCGTACGATGAGGCCCTCGCCCGCTCCACCGCCGAGGAAATGGTCGTTCCATGCGCGCCGGACGACCCATTCATCATCCGCTTCAGCAGCGGCACGACCGGCAAACCCAAGGCTATCTATCACACACGTCGGAGCTGGTCCGAGGTCACCAACGAGTGGCGCTGGGCCACACCCATGGTCACCGAGCGGAGCCGGTACCTCTGCCCGATCATGCTCGCACACCTCGGAGTTGCCCTGGTCTGGGACATGCTCACGGTCGGCGGCGCCATCGTCGCGATGGGCACCTTCGACGCCGAGCGGGCACTCGAACTCATCGAGGAACACCGCGCCACCCACGTCGCCGCCGCGCCGGTGATGATCCGCGACATGCTCGACGTCCAGGACACTCACCCGCGCGACCTCACCTCACTGGAGTGTGTCCTGTACGCCGGCTCACCCATCGCCGAGCCCACGATGCGGAGGGCGATCGCCACGTTTGGTCCGATCCTGTGCCAGCTGTACGCGCAGAGCGAAGCGCTGCCAGCAACCATGCTGCTCCCACATCAGCACGTCCTCGACGGCACCGAGGCCGAGCAGCGAAGGCTGCGGTCGGTGGGTCGCCCGACACCGCGCGTCGTGGTGACCGTACGCGACGACGACGGCGCCGAAGTTCCCGTCGGTGAGATCGGTGAGATCGCGGTGCGGAGTGGTTTCGTCATGTCGGGCATCTGGGGCGATCCGGAGGGCACCGCGAATCGGCTCCTTCCGGACGGCAGCGTGCTGACCAGGGACATGGGCTACGTGGACGACGATGGGTTCGTCTATCTCGTCGACCGCAAAGACGACATGATCGTCTCCGGTGGCTACAACATCTGGCCTACCGAACTCGAGCAGGCGCTCCTGAACCATCCCGCGGTGCTGGACACCGTCGTGTTCGGTGTCCCCGACGATCGTTGGGGCGAGACACCCAAGGCCGCCGTCGTCCTGGCGCCCGATGTCCAGGCCACCGAGGACGAGCTGATCGCTCACACGCGTGCCATCGTGGGCGGCGTCAAGAAGATCACATCCGTCGACTTCCACGACTCGCTGCCCCGGACGAGCACCGGAAAGCTCCAGCGCGGAGCCCTCAAAGACCCGTACTGGGCGGGCAAGGAATCCCGGATCGCCGGGTCGTGACTCGGTCGGTTGCCTGCGCGACGCTACGGCCCATGCGGAACACCCTCGCTCTCGACGACGTCGTCGACATCGCACTGATCGTCTTCCTCGAACAAGGCTACGACGGCACGTCGATGGCGGATCTCTCAGCGGCGGCCGGCATCACCAAGTCGTCGCTGTATCACCACGTCTCGAGCAAGGAGGAGCTGCTTCGACTGGGCATCGACCGCGCGCTGTCGGCGCAAAAGGCGATGCTCGACGAGGAAGAGGCAACGGACCGCACCCCGAGCGAGCGGCTCCGCACGGTGACGCGCCGTACCTGCATGTTGATCGTGAGTCTCATCCCCGAGACCGCTGTCCTGGTGCGCGCACGCGGTCGAACCGAGACCGAGCAGTGGGCGATCCGCGAACGGCGCCTGCTCGACGACCGTCTCGCCAAGCTCATCGCCCACAGCTGGGCATACGAAGGTCGCTCGTTCGATTCGAGTGCGCCAGCGGTCGCCGCCCGGCTCGTCTTCGGGATGCTGTCCTCGGTCGTCGACTGGTATCGCCCCGGGCATGGGCCCTTCGACGCTGAACTGCTCGCCGAACTGGCAGACCAGATCTTGTTCGACGCTGCACTGGCGGGAGATGCCCGATCACAGACGGTCTGACCCGTCGCTGGCGGCTCGCCAACTGCCACCCGATTCAACCAGCACATCACGAAGGAACCGCCATGACCACCGCACGCGACATCCACGACGAGGCAAACGCTGAGGAGGAGCTCCTCACCGACGACGAGATCTTCGGGACAACACTTCGATGCATCGAGGCATGGAACACACTCGATCTCGACACCACGCTCGACACCTACAGCGACGACGTCATCTACCGCGATCCCGGTACGGTCGACCGAATCGAAGGGAAAGACGACCTGCGCCGCTACCTCACGAAGTTCTTCCGGGTCTGGAACATGCAGTTCCGCGTCTTGGAAGATCGGCGCATCGCCGGCGCGAACGCCCAGGTGTGCGTCTGGGAGGCCGACATCTCAGCTCTCACGCGACCCGACCGCATCATCACTCAGATGGGCATGGACGTCATCCACGTTCGAGACGGAGTGCTCACCCGCGACGAGGCGTTCATCGACCGGCTTCCCCTGCAGGGACTCCTTCAGTAGGCGGGCCCGCCTGATCCTGCTACCACCTGCCGCGGCCATACACCGATTACCGGCAGGACCTGGAGCGTGGCGTCAGAGGCCTACTCCCGACAGGTCACCCACACCGCACGCGGCCAAGCGGACTGTCCAAACCGAACTCGCACGATCACGGCACCAGCCGGGCGGCACCGGCGGCCGACGAGTCCGGCCGCCGTTCGCCCTCGGGTAGTCGCCCTGGGGTGTCATGGCGTGACTGCTCATCGAAGACACGCCACGAATATCGGGCCCAGTGCGCCCGAAGTCGAACTCAGTCAGACAGGCTGAGAACACGCGGGAGGCGGATTCCCGCTCGGACCGGAGACTGGCGGTCACGGTCGTGCCTAGCATCTGAGGCACGACCAACTCAACTGGCAACTCCGCCGAGCAGGCGACCCCGTCTACCAGGTGTTCTCAGAGCGGATGAGGGGAATCGAACCCCCGTATTCAGCTTGGGAAGCTGATGTTCTGCCATTGAACTACATCCGCAGCGGCGCCTCAGGATAGCGCCCGAGACGGACTTCGTTCATGTCGCGGCGGGCCCGATATCCGAGCTCAGCGCGACACGAACGTCAGGTGCCGGTCTCGATCCGGCGGCCGTCGAGGGGGCCGACCACCACCCAGTTCGCGAGGCGAAGTCGCGCGACGTCACCCGACCGGAGCGTCTTCGCGTCACCTGGCGGCACGCGCACCACGAGGTCGTGCCCAGCGACATCGACCGAGAGAGTGGTGTCGCCACCCCAGCGGGACCCTCGGGTGACGGTCCCGATCACCGTGCCGTTGGGGTCGAGCTCCCACCACTCCGGCCGCGTCACGAGTTGCACGCGGCGGCCGACGTGCTCGCCGAGCACGGGCGCCCACGCCCGGACCCGGAACGCCGGGTGCACCAGCCACCAACCGCCACCATCGCCCGCCTCCACCCTGACGACGTCGACCGCGGCGTCCCCGGTCAGGTGGGCGGCGGCGACCGTGTCCGGACGGTCGAACACCTGGGTCGCCGCGCCGACCTGGACGACCTTGCCGCGCTCGAGCACGACGACGACGTCGGCGAATCGGCGTGCGTCGTCCGGATCGTTCGTCGACGCGATGACCGTGGCGCCGAACCGGTCCTGCAACAGACGGATCTCGTGTCGGAGCACCTGTGCGCGCTCGCGCTCGAGAGCGGCGAACGGCTCGTCGAGCAGGATGGTCTCCGGGTTCCGCACCAACGCCCGCGCGACCTGGACCATCTGCGCCTCGCCGACTGAGAGCTCCGTCGGCTCGCGATGGAGGAGCGCCTCGATCCGCAGCGACCGGAGCTCGACACCGACCCGTCGACGCACCTCGTCGGCCAGGACGTGCTGCAGCTCCAGCGGGAACGCGACGTTGCCGCCGACGGTCCGATGGGGGAGCAACGCGGCGTCGTGGAACGTCAACGTCGACCCTGCTGCACCCGGCGGCTCGTTGGTCACGTCCCGATCTCCGAAGTGGATCGTGCCGCGCTCGGCTCGATCGAGTCGGGCGAGCGCCCGCAGCAGACTGGTCTTGCCCGCGCCGGACGGGCCGACGATCACCGTGATCCTGCTCGACGGCGCCGTGAACGAGACGTCGGCCAGCACGAGGGTGCCGCCGCGCCGCACCGACAACCCGTCGACCACGACGTCCGGCATGCCCCCATCATCGCGGATGACCGTCGCGCATGCCCGCCGATCGCGCTCCTGCGATTCGCTCGGCACGTGACGGGGTATCCCTCCGGCGATGCGCCTCCCCTTCCTCGCCGACCGACGGACCGACGACCACCTCGACCTCCCTGATGTCGATGACGTCGTCGACGTCACGGCGCCGATGATGGAGGAGGGCGAGAACGTCATCGGCCACGCGGAACGCGGTCGCACCGCAGATGCACCATGGAACATCCCGGGTCGCGGGTGGAAGGACGTCCTGCTCCGAGTCAAGGACGAGTGGGCCGACGACAACGTCGGCATGGCAGCGGCCGCCGTCGCCTTCTACGCGTTCCTGGCCTTGATCCCCGCGCTGGCGGCGCTCGTGTCGATCCTCGGTCTGATCGCCCGGAACGGCAACCCGCAGGAGGTCATCGACGACCTGTTCGGCGCGCTCCCCGAGCAGGCGCGCGACCTCATGACCGACCAGCTCGAAGCGATCAGCGCGAGCTCGTCCAGCTCGCTGTCGTTCGGGCTGGTGATCGGTGTCGTGCTGTCGATCTGGACCGCGTCGGGAGCGCTCGGTCAGCTCGTCAACACGATCAACATCGTGTATGACGAGGAGGAGACCCGGGGCTGGATCCGCCGCAAGCTGATCGCCCTCGGGCTCACCTTCGGAGCGATCGCGTTCGTCGCCGTCGCCGTGTTCAGCGTCGTCGCACTGCCGGCGGTCATCGAGCGCACCGGGCTCGGGATCGGCACCCGCCGCCTCCTCAACGTGCTCATCTGGCCGGGCTTGGCGCTCGGGTTCATGCTCGCTCTCGCGGTCCTCTATCGCGTCGGTCCCGACCGGCGGCCGGCTCGTTGGAAATGGGTGTCGGTCGGATCGGTCTTCGCGCTCGTCGCGTGGATCGCCGTCACGCTGGGGTTCCGGCTCTACGTCTCGCAGTTCGGCTCGTACAACGAGACGTACGGATCGCTGGCCGGGGTGATCGTCAGCCTGTTCTGGTTGTGGCTGACCGCAGTGATCGTCCTGGTCGGGGCCGAGATCAACGCCGAGCTCGAGCACCAGACCGCCGAAGACACGACCATCGGCGGCGACCAACCGATGGGCCAGCGGGGCGCCGTGAAGGCCGACTCGCTCGGCGAGCTGCAGGAATGACTCCAGGCGGTCCCGTCAGGGCCACCTCAGGTGTTGCAGCACCGACTCGCGATCGGGTTCGGCGCGGTTCTGACTCGCCTTGCGCTTCGCCTCGACGCGAGTGACGTCGAGCTCCAAGCCGACGATCCCCCGCTGCAACTGTTCCACGTAGCCGTCGGGCGGGTCATCGACCGACCACGGCTCCGGCATCGCCGCCTCGTTGAAGTCGGTCAGATCGCGGATCTGTCGGGCGACCCAGCCGGGGTCGTCATGGAGCACGAGCCGACCGTGGAGCTGGACGACCTCGTAGTTCCACGTCGGCACCACCTTGCCGTCCTCGCCCTTCGACGGGTACCAGCCGGGCGAGACGTAGCCGTCACGGCCTGCGACGATCAGCAACGCCTCGCACGGCGCCGTCCGCCAGATCGGGTTCGGCCGGGCGACGTGCGCCCGCACCGACCGCAGCTCGTCGTCGACGACGAACGGCACCGGGATCGACTCGAACCCGTCGACGGCTGCGACGACGAGGTGCCCGAACCCCGCAGCGCGCACCATCTCGACGATCTCGACATTGTCCTCGACGGCGAAGTGGCGCGGCACGTACACAGCCGACGACCGTAGTGTCACCGCCGGATCGGTAACGTGCGAGTTCGTGATCCTCCCATGATCCTCTCGGACCGGACCCTGCGTGAACAGCTCGCCGACGGTCGGATCGTCATCGATCCGCTCGACGAGTCGCTCATCCAGCCTTCCTCGGTCGACGTGCGGATCTCTCACCTGTTCCGCGTGTTCCGCAACCACACGGCGGGAGTCATCGACGTGAAGCAGGACATGCGGGGCCTGACCGAGCTCGTCGAGATTCCCGAGGACGGGTCCGAACCGTTCATGCTGCACCCCGGCGAGTTCGTGCTCGGGTCGACGCTCGAGCGCATTGCGGTGCCGGACGACCTCGTCGGTCGCATCGAGGGGAAGTCGTCGTTGGGCCGGCTCGGGCTCCTGATACACAGCACCGCCGGGTTCATCGATTCGGGTTGGGACGGCCACATCACGCTCGAGCTGGCGAACGTCGCCAGCCTGCCGATCACGCTGTACGCCCGCATGAAGATCGGTCAGGTCAGCTTCATGCAGATGACCACAGCCGCCGAGCACCCGTACGGCCAGGGAGCGACAGGTTCGAAGTACCAGGGACAGCGCGGCCCGACGCCCAGTCGCTACTTCGAGAACTTCGAGTGAGCTCCGATGGGTGCTCGCGGCTCGTGACAACTTGCGTTTGTCGTGACATAGTGACAAGCGGCTCATGGACATCACCGTCACGCTCAACCGGCTCAGCCCGGTGCCGCTGTACCACCAGCTCGGCGCGCAGCTGAAGGACGCGATCGCCACCGGGATCCTCCCGAAGGGCACGTTCCTCGGCAACGAGCTCGTGCTCGCCGAGCAGTGGCAGGTGTCGCGGCCCACCGTCCGGAGGGCGATCCAGGACCTCGTCGACGACGGGCTCCTCGTGCGTCGCCGCGGCGTCGGCACTCAGGTCGTCAACGACCAGGTACGACGGCCGTTCACGCTCACCAGCCTCTACGACGACCTCCTCGCGAGCGGACGGACGCCGTCGACCGTGGTGATCTCCCTCGGCCGCGTGAAGGCGACCGTCGACACGGCCGCCGCGCTGGGCACGAAGACCGGCGCCCGCGTGATCCACGTGGTGCGGCTCCGATCGGACGGCGACCGGCCGTTGGCGGTGATGCGGAACTGGCTCCCCGTCGACATCGGGAGCGACCTCACCGTCGAGGCGCTCGAAGCCCGGGGTCTGTACTCGATGCTGCGCGACCGGGGGATCCGGCCCCACTACGCCGTCCAACGGCTCGGCGCTCGCGCCGCCACCGACGACGAAGCGACGTTGCTCGGGATCAAGAGCGGCGCACCCCTGGTCACGATGCGTCGCGTCATGCAGGACGACACCGGTCGGCCGGTCGAGGTCGGTGACCACGTCTACGACGCCGCGCACTACTCCGTCGAGATGGCCGTCGTCGAGAGCTGACCGTCCGAGTCGAGGAGAGCTCCGTGAACCGCACCCGCAAGACCGTCGCCGACATCCGGGGCCAGAAGGGCGTCCGCCAGATGACCATGGTCTACGTGCGTGAGCTCGACGAGGCCCGGGCATGTACCGAGGCCGGCATCGACGTGCTCTCGATCGAGCAGCCGTTCTGGACCCCCGCCATGCGTGAAGCGGCGGGCGACTGCTTCGTCCAGGTCGGGCTGCAGTACGGCCGGCTCGCCACCACCGACGACTACCTCAGGGCCGCCCACGATGCGATCCTCCTCGGCGGCGACTGCTGCTACTGCGCGGCGAGCACCGAGGTCGTCGCCCGACTCTCGGCCGAGGGTGTCCCGATCGTCGGCCACGTCGGGCTCATCCCGAGCCGCCGGACGTGGACGGGTGGTTTCCGCGCCGTCGGCAGGACGCTCGAGACCGCCCTGTTGGTCATGGACCAGATCCGGGCGCTCGAGGGTGCGGGCGCGTTCGCCGCCGAGATCGAGGTCGTCCCCGCGGCGATCACCGGCGAGATCGCGAAGCGAACCTCGCTCGTGCTGTTCTCGATGGGTGCCGGCACGGGCGGCGACGCCCAGTACCTCTTCGCGGAGGACATCCTCGGGTACACCCCCGGCCACCGGCCCCGCCATGCCAAGGTCTACCGCGACTTCGCCGCCGAGTACGAGCGTCTCCAGCGGGAGCGGGTTGCCGCTTTCGGCGAGTTCCGCGCCGACGTCGAGTCGGCCGCGTACCCCGAACCACACCATCTGGTCGACGTCGACCTCGACGTCGTCACCGCCTTCGTCGCCGCACTCGACGACGAGTTCCACGACACACCAAACGACGCACATCCCGAGGAGCACCGATGAGCACCAGCTACGTCCACTCGTTCGGCGACATCGTCCCGTTCCACCGCGACCTGTGCGACCTCGCCGAGTTCCGGGCGCTGATCGAGCAGCCACCCGGTGACTTCCCGGGCGCCGTCGACGTCCGGGAAGGCGTGCCGGTCTACGACGCCGAGTCGCTGCGCGAGCGGATCGCCACACGCGGCGACCGGCCGACCCGCGCCCAACTGGCCGCGGTGCTCCACGAGGGCCCCGGCATCTTCGTGCTCGCCGGCGCCGTCGAGCACGACGTGGTCGACCGGGCGACCGACGTGTTCGACGCGATGATCGCCCAGCAGCACGCCGAGGGGCGACAGGTCGGCGACCACTACGCGAAGCCCGGTGCCAACGACCGCGTCTGGAACGCGATCGAGAAGCTCGCGGTGCTCGACCCCGACGTGTTCGTCGACTACTACGCGAACGACATGGTGGCGCTCGGCGCGCTCGCCTGGCTCGGGCCCGCCTATCAGATCTCCTCGCAGATCAACGTCGTCAACCCGGGCGGCGACGCCCAGCAACCTCACCGCGACTATCACCTGGGCTTCATGACCGACGACGAGGCCGAGCA
>DATHUU010000061.1:0-6846 GCA_035461925.1 Ilumatobacter sp. | reverse complement strand
CAAGTCGACTGGATGCCACTGATCCGCAGGGTACCGCCACCGGTCGCGACCCAGAACACGTCGTAACCCTGTGCGCCGGAGTCGTTCACGGTCAACGAGTAGCACCCGCTCGCTGTGCGGTTCGTGCCATCCGATGCGACGATGTTGACGGGTGTGTTGCTCGCAACCTCGAACAAGTCGATCGTCGCGCCTCCGCTGACCCCCTCGATGCAGTACTCGACCGACACGAGACCGTACTCGACGCCTCCGAGGACTGCAGGACCATTCAGGTCGACGAGCACAGCGCCGTCACCGGAGATCGTGCTGCCGCCGACCGAATAGGTGATCGACGTGGGCGCCCCGAAGAAATGTGGTTGGAGATCCGACGTGGACTGACGAATCACGATGTCTCCCTGTGGGATGAACGTGGCGTCGGACTGGGCTTTGGTGTAGACGTCGGCGGCGTTGGCCTTGGTGGCGAGGGCGGCGGTGACGTCGGCGGCGTTGGCCTTGGCGCCGAGGGCCGTGTCGACCTCTCCTTCGGTGTAATAGCGGTCGTCGTGGTTGTGGTCGATGTAGTAGCCGAAGATGTCGACCGCCGCGTGGGCGGTGCCTTCGTTGTTGTAGATGATGATCTGCCCGCTGGTGCCGATGCCGACGTCGACCTTGTTGGGTGTCGGGGCCTGGCCGTTGACGAAGTTGAGGTTCGACGTGATGGGCCTGGTAGCGCCGTTGGGGTAGACGGTGAAGTAGGACCGTCCGCTCGCGGCGCCGTTGGGTTGGATGACGGTCACGTTGGTGGCCACGCCGACGGCGTCCGCGGGGATCGCGAGGGCGCCGGTGCAGGCACCGTTGGCGCCGGTGATCTGGACGGCCAGAGCGGCGGCGTCACCGGCCCCGATCGGGCTGCCGGATCGGGTGTCGACCACGCGGCACGGCGCATCGAGCGACACGAAGACCGGCTTCTCGCCGGAGGAGATCGCGGCCTGCGTGAGTGACACACCGCCGGCACCGAGGGTCACGGCGACGGCAGCACCGACTGCCGCCCATCTGCTGCGGATCATGGACATGAGGAACCTCCCAGGCTCGTTGGAACGTCTCGCTGATCCGCCCGAGCGGGCGGGAGCGGATCGCCGTCGGTCGACCATAGTCGGCATTCGAAATTCGGCAGTTCCTGCGCACTATCGACGCAGGAACCGCCGAAGAACGCGAGGCGACATCTTCAGCGCGCCAGGCCGTACGTGCCGAACGACCAGATGTTGCCTTCCGGGTCACGGAGGCTGAAGCCCATGCCCTCGGGATCGTGGTCGGGCGCGTGGGGAGGCCGGATCACCTCGAGTCCGAGCCCGTCGCACCGCTGCCACACGGCATCGGGAGCGGCGGTCACCACGTAGAGCGACTGCTCGCCCGGGGCGTGGTTGAACACGTTCGTCGGGTCGTAGGTGCCCACTTGGACCACACCGCCTTCCGGCCAGCGGAGCTGGCTGTGCACCACCGTGGTGCCGTCGGCCCCCGTGACGACGAGCTGCTCCTCGAAGCCGAAGGTGTCGACCAGGAACCGGATCGCGCCGAGCGCGTCCTCGTAGAAGACGCCGGCCCAGATGCCGCCGCCGGTCCCGGGGCGATCGGCGGCCGTCACACGTTCGTCGGGGCCGGCACCGACGACCTCGAACCCCGAGCCCTCCGACCGGAGTGCGTACTCGGCGACGGAGACGTCCTCGATCTGCTGCGAGATCATCCACCGGTGGCCGGCCGGGTCGACGAGTGTCCCGTGACGCGCTCCGTGCGGCTGGTCGGCCGGCTCGGAGAGCGCGGTCGCGCCGGACTCGACGGCCCGCGTGTAGACCGCATCGACGTCGCTCACGCTGAGGTGCAACGTCGTCGATGTGCCGCCGAGGGACGCCGGCGAATGGACCCCGTACTCCGGATACTCGTCGGACAGGTAGAAGCGGGCACCGGCGATCGTGAACTCTGCGTGGCCGAGCCGTCCGTCGTCGCCGACGACCCGCAGCAGCTCCTGGGCACCGAACGCTCGGACGTACCAGTCGAGCGCGGCGCTGGCGTCGCGGGCGGCGAGGTAGGGGACGACGGACGCGTGCGTCTGGGTGGTGCTCATGGGGGCGTTCCTCTCCGGGAGTTCGATGGTGGTGACGGGGACGGTCAGGGTGTCGGGCTCGAGTCCGAGCCGGGTGACGAGGCGAGCGCGCAGCAACGCTGCGAAGCGCGGGTGCGGCTCGGCACTCTCGGGTGGAGTGGCGAGCTGCTCGAACGGGTCGCGCATGCTCATCGCCCCTCCTGTCCCGTCGATCCCTGTTCGTACAGGGCGCGAAAGGCGCGCCGCGCCCGCACGAGGAGTGCTTCGGTGGCGTGCTCGGTCCGTCCGAGGAGCTCGGCCACCTGCCGGACCGGTAGGCCGTCGAGGTAGCGCAGGGTCAGCGCGCTGCGATGATGCGCACCGAGACGTTCGAGGACCCGATGGGCGGTCAGTACGTCGAGCTCGACGTCCCAGGGGTCAGGCTCGTCATCGGGCTCGGCGTCGATCGAAGTGAGGAGGCGCTCCTCGCGTGCGACCCTGCGCCAGTGGTCCACGAGCTTGTGACGGGCGACGCCGACGAGCCACGCGACGGACAGGTGGGGGACCGTCTGCCGGTCGACTGCATCGGCGGCCGCGAGGAACGTCTCTGACGTGAGGTCCTCGGCGAGGGCCGTCGACCGGCAGCGCACCAAGAGGTAGCGGTACACCTCGGGCATCGAGGCGTCGTAGAGCTCGAGGAGGTCGCGGCGTGGTTCGCCGTGCGTGACGAGGGACGAATCGCTCACCACCTACCCATCGTTCGCGGGGACGGGATTCCGACACCCCCGGATGTCGATGGTCACCGGTGGACGCCGTGTTCGCCGGTGAGCGGGACGAACCGGACGGGGAGCAGCTCCTCCCGCTCGTCGCCGTGCTCGGTGCGGGTGACGCGGACGAGCTGCTCGACCCCACGACCGACCGGGATGACCAACCGCCCCCCGGGAGCGAGCTGGTCGAGGAGCGGTTGCGGGATCTCGGGCGCCGCCGCCGTGACGACGATGGCGTCGTACGGAGCGTGGGGTGCGTAGCCGAGGGAGCCGTCCCCCGCGACCACGTGGACTCGCTCGCCGTACGACGTCAGTCGTTCCCCGGCGTGTTCGGCGAGGGGAGCGATGCACTCGATCGTGGTCACGTCGTCGGCGAGCTCGGCGAGGACCGCAGCGGCGTAGCCGGAGCCGGTGCCGACCTCGAGGACCCGGTCGCCCGGCTGCAGCCGGAGCGCCTGGGTCATGAGCGCGACGATGTACGGCTGGGAGATCGTGACGCCGTGGCCGATCGGGAGCGGGTGGTCGTCGTATGCCTGGCCGGTCAGGTGGTCCGGGACGAACTCGTGGCGGGGGACGCGTCGCATCGCCTCGAGCACTCGTTCGTCGGTGATGTCACGCGCCGCGAGCTGCTCGGCGACCATCCGCAGCCGTGCGGCCCGTTGATCGAGCGCCATCCCCACCCCTCCTTCGAGCCCACCGTACCGGTCGCATCCGGCCGGAAGCGGACGAGGACCCATTAGGGTACACGTGTTCGATGCGGGGTGGTAGTGTCGACCGGGTGAGTGATTCTCTGCAGCGCCCCCCGGTACCGGGCCGGGGTCCTCGGTAGCCTCCGACAGCGATGGCTCCCCGCAAGTCCGCCGCACCGTCCGGTCCGATCATCGAGGTCCGTGGTGCCCGCGAGCACAACCTGAAGAACATCAACGTCGAGCTGCCACGCGACAAGCTCGTCGTGTTCACCGGCCTGTCCGGGTCGGGCAAGTCGAGCCTCGCGTTCGACACGATCTACGCCGAGGGGCAGCGCCGCTACGTCGAGTCGCTCAGCGCCTACGCGCGCCAGTTCCTCGGTCAGATGGACAAGCCCGACGTCGACGTGATCGAGGGTCTGTCCCCCGCGATCTCCATCGACCAGAAGTCCGCCAGCCGCAACCCGCGATCCACCGTCGGTACCATCACGGAGGTCTACGACTACCTCCGTCTGCTCTACGCACGCGTCGGTGTCCAACACTGCCCCAACGACGGCACCCGGCTCCAGCGGCAGACCCCGCAGCAGATCGTCGACCGCATCCTCGAGCTGGACGAGGGTACGCGGTTCCAGGTCCTGGCACCGGTCGTCCGCGGCCGCAAGGGCGAGTACGACACGCTCCTCGCCGACCTGTCGGGCCAGGGGTACGTCCGCGCCCGCATCGACGGCGAGACCGTCGTCATCGACGAGTTCCTCCAGCGCGACGAGCGGCTGGCCCGGTACGAGCAGCACAAGATCGAGATCGTCGTCGATCGACTCGTGCTGCGAGAGGGCATCGAGCGTCGGCTCACCGACTCGCTCGAGACGGCGCTCCGTCTCGCCGACGGGGTCGCCGAGGTCGAGATCGTCAACCGGGAGGGCGAGCACGACGAGGTCGCCCAGCCCGAGACCCTCACCTTCAGCCAACACCTGGCGTGCCCGGTCTGCGGCACCAGCTACGAAGAACCCGCGCCGCGCAACTTCTCGTTCAATTCACCGTACGGCGCGTGCGAGACCTGCGACGGGCTCGGCACGACCTTCGAGGTCGACCCCGAGCTCGTCGTCCCCGACCCCGATGCCTCGCTCAACGACGGGGCGATCGCGCCGTGGCGCAGCGCCCACACGCAGTACTTCACTCGGATGCTCGCCGCGGTCGCCGACATCCACGACATCGACCTCGACGCTCCCTGGGCCGAGCTGAGCGCCAAGCAGCAGAAGATCCTGCTCCACGGCACCGGCGGCAAGCTGACGGTCAAGTACAAGAACCGGTACGGCCGCAACCGCGCCTACTCGACCGAGTACGAGGGCGTCATCCCCTGGATCAAGCGGCGGCACGAAGGTGCCGAGAGCGACTGGTCGCGCGAGCAGTACGAGGGGTACATGCGCGAGGTGCCGTGCCACGCCTGTGGCGGGGCGCGACTCAAGCCGGCCACCCTGGCGGTCACGGTCGGCGACAAGAACATCGCCGACGTCTGCGACATGTCGATCGGGGAGTCGGCCAAGTTCCTCGCCGCGCTGGAGCTCTCCGAGCGCGACCGCCTGATCGCCGAACGGGTGACGAAGGAGGTCAACGCGCGGCTCGGCTTCCTGCTCGACGTCGGCCTCGACTACCTCACGCTCTCGCGGTCGGCAGGGACGCTCGCGGGCGGCGAGGCGCAACGGATCCGGCTCGCGAGCCAGATCGGTTCGGGACTGGTCGGCACGCTCTACGTGCTCGACGAACCCTCGATCGGCCTGCACCAGCGCGACAACCGCCGCCTCATCGACACCCTCACCCGGTTGCGCGACCTCGGCAACACCGTCATCGTCGTCGAGCACGACGAGGACACCATCCGCGAGAGCGACTGGATCGTCGACATCGGGCCGGGCGCAGGCGAGCACGGCGGTGCGGTCGTCTACAGCGGACCAGTGAAGGGACTCGAGAAGGTCAAGGAATCCATCACCGGCCAGTACCTGTCGGGCAAGAAGTCGATCCCCGTGCCCGCCGAGCGCCGGCCCCCGAAGCTCGAGTTCGTCCGGGTCCACGGCGCGCGTGAGCACAACCTGCGCGACCTCACCGTCGACATCCCGCTCGGGTGCTTCGTCGCGGTCACCGGCGTGTCCGGCTCGGGCAAGTCGACGTTGGTGCGCGACATCCTGCTCCCCGTGCTGATGCAGCGGATCTACAAGTCGAAGACGCCCGCCGGCAAGCACAAGAAGATCGACGGCATCGAGTACCTCGACAAGGTCATCGACATGGACCAGTCGCCGATCGGACGGACACCGCGCTCGAATCCGGCGACGTACACCGGCGTGTTCGACAGCGTCCGCAAGCTGTTCGCCTCGACCAACGAGGCGAAGGTCCGCGGGTACCAGCCCGGCCGCTTCTCGTTCAACGTCAAGGGAGGCCGGTGCGAGGCGTGCGCCGGCGACGGCACGATCAAGATCGAGATGCACTTCCTCCCCGACGTGTACGTGCCGTGCGAGGTGTGCAAGGGCGCCCGGTACAACCGCGACACGCTCGACATCGAGTTCAAGGGGCGCAACATCGCCGACGTGCTCGACATGCCGGTGGCCGAGGCGGTCGACTTCTTCGGCAACCAGCCGCGCATCGCTCGCTACATGGAGACGTTGATGGACGTCGGCCTCGGCTACGTGCGCCTCGGGCAGCCGGCGCCGACGCTGTCGGGCGGTGAGGCGCAGCGCGTCAAGCTCTCCTCCGAGCTGGCCAAGCGCTCGACCGGTCACACGATCTACCTGCTCGACGAGCCGACCACCGGGCTGCACTTCGACGACGTGCGACGGCTCCTCACGGTGCTGTCGCGCCTCGTCGACCAGGGCAACACGGTGCTCGTCATCGAGCACAACCTCGATGTGATCAAGTCGGCCGACTGGCTCGTCGACCTCGGCCCCGAGGGCGGCAGCGGCGGAGGCCTGGTCGTCGCCGAGGGTTCGCCCGAGCACGTCGCGACGGTCGAAGCCAGCCACACCGGCCGCTACCTGCGGCACCTGTTGGCGAACTGACCCGCTGCCGGACGGAGCGCTTTGATCCGGACATCTGGTGCAGGGTCTGGCACAGTGTCATCCGTGACGGCGACGCAGACGCACGACGAAGCGGTCGAACCCCTGCAAGACCAGCAGCGCAAGACGCTGAACGTGCTCCGGTTCGCGGTGGTGCCGGGGCAGGCGGCGGTGGCCGGCTCGGTCGCGGTCGTCAGCCTGCTCGCGAAGGATCTCCTCGGCGGCAGCGACCGGCTGGCAGGCCTCGGCTCGGCGGCGTTCACCCTCGGTGCCGCCGCCGTGTCGATCCCGCTCGCGGCGTA